>DATFWM010000028.1:0-5594 GCA_035259295.1 Blastocatellia bacterium
CAAAAGCACCTTTATTACCCTGCCGCCGATGACGAGCTTCGAGGATTCGAGCCGCGTCTGACCATCATCTACACGCCGAATCTCGAGGCGAAAGGCTATCCGGAGAATCGGATCATCGCGGTTGACCTGGAGAACGGAATAACTCGCGTTTTGAACAGCGATTACTTCGGCGAGTCAAAGAAGGGCGGTCTGCGAATGTGGAATCAGATAGTCTACGAGCGCGGCGGGCTTGCGCTTCACGCGGGCTGTAAAGTTATACCGGTCGATGATCGCAAGCGGGTCGGATTGATCATCGGGCTGTCGGGCACCGGAAAGACTACGACCACTTTTACCAAGCAAAACAACTCCTCGCCGGTGCAGGACGACTTTGTGGCCTTGATGCCCGGCGGAAAAATTTACGCGACTGAGAACGGCTGCTTTGCCAAGACGTTCGGGTTGAACGAGAAAGATGAGCCGACCATCTATCGCGCATGCACCACTACGCATGCCTATCTGGAGAATGTTTCACAGAACGAGAACGGCGAGCTGGATTTTTATGACACCAGCTACACACAGAATGGCCGCTCGGTGGTCCGCATGCAAGACATTGCCGGTGCGATGGACGCGCGGGAAATCAAATCGGCCGATTTTCTTTTGATCCTGAACCGAAACGACAACATCATCCCCGGCGTAGCGAAGCTCGACCGGCATCAGGCAGCCGCTTATTTCATGCTCGGCGAGACGCGGGGCACGTCGGCGGGCGGCGCTGCGGAGGCTGGTAAATTCCTCCGCGTGCCGGGAACGAATCCGTTCTTCCCGCTCAAGCACGCTCAGCAAGGCAATCGATTCTGGGAGCTGCTCGAGTCCTCGCCGATGGAAGTTTATTTGATGAACACAGGGCGCGTCGGCGGGACGGACGAAGACGAACGTTCAAAGAAGGTACGCATTCAACATTCGTCGGCGATCGTCAAGGGAATTGCCGAAGGAACGATTGGGTGGGAAGCGGACAACGACTTCGGCTATCTGGTAGCTTCGCAAGTCCCCGGGCTAGATCGGGAGGACGAGGACATCCTTCAGCCGCGCAAACTGTACGAGCGTCAAGGGAGAAAAGACGAGTATAGCCAAGTTGTCGAGCGCCTGAAGAAAGAGCGGCGCGAATATATGGCCAAGTGGGAGGGCCTCAACCCCGAGATCTGCCAAGCCGTGAGCTAGATCATTCACGTTCCAGGGCAGCTTCCCGGCTCGTCTCGACCTCGTCTTCGTCGTGAACTCGCGTGAAGCTGCCGCTGTTCCGTGATATGTAATGACTCCCCGAATGGTGATTATGAGCGCTGTAGCGGCTCTCGGCCTTGGTGATTGAGTCGATGTGGGAATCCAGTTCAATGAACTGATCGGCTACGTCTATCAAGCGCGGGCTGGTGTTGCTGCGAAAGCCGGCCAGCTCGACGCGCACGCCTTTATACGCGACCGCGTTAATCGCATAAGCAAAGTCTTCGTCACCTGAGACCAGCACTGCCGTGTCGTACTTGTCGGCCAGCGACAGCATGTCTACGGCGATCTCGACATCGAGGTTGGCTTTCTTGGTGCCGTCTGCGTAGGTCTTCAATTCCTTCTCCACCACTCGGTAGCCGTTCCTTCTCATCCAGAGCAAGAAGCCCTGCTGTCGCTCAGCCTTTTCGTCGACTCCTGTGTAGAAGAAAGCTCGAAGAAGTGGAGAATCGTCACGCAGAAAATTCAAAAACTTTGCGTAGTCAATTTCGACTCCGACCGACCTTGCAGCATGAAATAGATTGTTTCCGTCGATGAAGATCGCTATCTTGCCCCTCATAATCTCCCCTTCTATTGCCGCAGTTGAACATTAGATTTTAAGAGTCATTGAATCTTTAACATACAGCTTTGATCGCTTGCAAGTCGGTCTCTCTTGAGATTGACAGTCTCGGTCGTCGTTGTGTAAGCTTTTCGCTCGGTTAAACGCAGCGGAGGATTTTGAGTGGCACAAGTCAAGGTTCACGATAACGAGAGCATCGAAAGCGCAATCCGCCGGTTCAAACGGCAAGTAGCCCGCGAGGGGATCATCACCGACACCAAGAAGCACGCCTTTTATCTAAAGCCAGGGGAGCGCCGCCGCCTGAAGAGTCAGGTTGCCAGGCGCCGCGCCAGAAAGAGCCTTCGAAAACGCAACACGCACGAGGATTAGAAGGAACAGAGGTCAGAAGTCAGAAGTCAGAGGTCAGAAATCAGACTGAGCGTCCGATTGCTAACCTCTCGGTCTGGATTAAGAAAGGGTTTGGATTTCTGATCATGCTGCCCAGCATCTTACCCACCTCGGCACATCGGCTCGACAAGTCGCAGTGCTCATCAACCGTGAGGTAATGGCAATCTCTGGCAAAATCCAATGACGAATCCGTTTCACTGTTCTCAATGTCGCAGTCGGTTAGCTTACTGACAAAATGTGCTTCGTATCGCCGCTTCGCCCAGGCCTCGCGCAAGTTCAGACACACAGAACGCGAAGATCAGCGTACCTGCCGGTTAAAGCGAATCTCTCCTCCGGCGGAAATCGTTTGCTGATCTCAAAGATATCCATCGCGAGTCGATAGGCTTTCTTATAAACCTCCAGATCCTTCGCCGAGTTAATTTTCATCTTGCCCCCAACTTGGCTTCTGACCTCTGACCTCTGACTTCTGACCTCTGACTTCTGACCTCTGGTTTCTATTCTGGAGAGGCCATTAATCGCTGGAGCGCTTCCTTCATCTGACCGCGCGCTTCTTCATCTTTTTCACTCGTTACTGCCTCGTTAAGCGCGGGGACCGCGCTCTTATCGCCGATATCCGCTAGCGCAAGCGCGGCCGCAAGCTTCACCATCCGGTATTCATCCTTCAGAGCATTGATCAGCGAAGGCACCGCACGTTTGTCGCGGAGATCGCCAAGCGCGGCCGCGACCGCCGATCTGACGTCGGGCGCTTCATCTTTAAGCGCCGCGATTAAGCCAGGAACGGCTCGCGTTTCTTTCAGGGAACCTAAACCTAACGCGGCAGCCCCGCGCACCGTCGAGTTCCCATCCCTGAGGCTCGCGGTCAGCGCGTCAGCGGCGCGCCCGTCAGCCAACTGACCTAGCACTCTCGCCGCAGCAGCTCGAACGAAAGAAACCTCATCGTTGAGAATCAACATCAGCGGCTGGACAGCGCGCTTGTCGCCAAGTTGTCCAAGCGCGTTCACCACCGTCGCTCGAACGTCGGGCTGCTCGTCCCTCAACGCAGCGATCAGAGGCTCGACTGCTCGCGCGTCGCCGGCGTCGGCGAGTTGGTCTATTGCTTCGCGGCGCTCGGCGGGTGACTTGCTCTTGATGCGCTCCAACAAGCCCGCTACGTCGTCCTTCTTCCGTGATTTTTCGGAAGCGCCTTCCTGGGCAAGCCAACCGAGTTGGACAGACTGCAAGCTGGCCGCGAGGAGAAGTGTGAGAGTCAGTACCAGATTCATCGCTGATCAGTTGTACGGCGTTTATGCAATCTCACGCAAGAAGCTTCGACCTGCTTGCAGCGTCAATCCAAAGTTTTCCGACACAGTCTGACCTATATCCGCGAGCGATGGTCTCGTCCCGAGATCAACTCCCGAATGCGCGCGGCGTCCCCACGCCAACACCGGCACATACTCGCGAGTGTGATCGGTAGACACGTCAGACGGATCGCAGCCGTGATCTGCGGTTATCATCAGCAGGTCATCGTCGCGCATCGCCGATTGAATCTGCGGCAAGCGACGATCAAACTCCTCAAGCGCGCGAGCGTAGCCTTCAACGTCGTTTCGATGACCGTAGAGCATGTCGAAGTCGACCAGATTTGTGAAGATCAATCCTCGTCCGGTGTTCTTAACCGCGTGAAGGGTTTGATCCACGCTGGAGGTATTGTTCCCGGCTTTCAACTCTTCGGTCGTCCCGCGATGGCAGAAGATCGATCCAATCTTGCCGACCGCCGTCACCGCAAGGCCCGCCGACTTCACGCGATCGAGCAAAGTGTCTTCGGGCGGATCGAGCGCATAGTCCTGCCGTGATTCGGTGCGGCGAAAGCTTCCCGGCTCGCCGTTGAATGGCCGCGCGATCACTCTTCCAACCTCGTCCTCGCCCGTGAGTATCTCTCGAGCGAGCCGGCACCAGCGATACAACTCCTCGAGCGGCACCACCGCTTGGTGTGCGGCAATTTGGAAGACACTGTCTGCTGAAGTGTAGACGATCGGGCGTCCGGTTCGCACGTGCTCCTCGCCGAGTTCTTTTATGATCTCTGTTCCTGAAGCAGGTTTGTTGCCCAAGACTCGGCGTCCGATCGCGCGTTCGAACGATTCGATCACTCGCGGCGGAAACCCGTTAGGATAAGTTGGGAAAGGCCGGGCCGTAATAATCCCCGCCATCTCCCAGTGACCGGTCGTCGTGTCCTTTCCGCGGGAGGCCGTCGCCGCTTTTCCAAAAACCCCAGTCGGATTCTCAATTGGGTCAACAGCCAACGACCTGATGTTGGCCAGACCGATCTCTCGGAGATTCGGGATGTGAACTTCGCGCGAACCGAGGACGTGTCCGAGCGTGTCCGCGCCCGCGTCGCCATAGTCCGCAGCGTCGGGCATTTCTCCGATGCCGGCGCTGTCGAGCACAATCAGCACGACTCGATTGAACGGACCTCTTGCGGCCATCGCTTGTCTCTGGTGCGATTCTAAGTCGGCTTGTTTGAATTATCAACGCGCACTCACACGTCCTTGGCCCTTGGCACGACTCGGAACACCGGAAACTCCGAAGCGATGCGCTCGAATTTCGAAAGCGGCGCATCCTTGTCGATCGGCAGATGAGGTCTAGCCCCCGGTGCTCGGTTCAAGTAGGCCTTCAGTAGCGGCGCGCGCTGGTCCGCTGCAACTTCTTCCAGCTGTACTTCCTCACGACGACCGTGACGCAGAACGACATGGCCACGCGCCGCCCTCGCGTTCCGTACCCACGCCACGTTCTCTCCAAGCATCGATACAAGATAGCGTTCACCTTCGACGATAGCCATCACCACCGGGAGCTTGATTGCGCGACCGGACTTCCGACCCCGAACCTCCAAACTGGCCAGATAGTTCGGAGCAATGCCGAGCCCATAGACCGCGGCGGTCAACCGGTTGATCAGGCTTACAAGCCGGCTCGGACGACCGCCACGGTATAACCATCTGGATAGATTCACGCTATTGTCTCTCGCGCGCGTCGAGAAAAACAGTCCGCTCCTTCCAATCGGAAACGACCAGCACGTCTTGCTCGGTCCACAGCTCGGTTCGGAACATCTCGCGAACCTGTTCGGCGTCCTTGGCTGCTACGATCACCATCTTTTCTTGCTTGTTCTTTGAACAATCTTACTGGCCTAGATCGGTGTCGTCTACCATCGGATTGACTCATTAGAAATCTATCTGAACCCGAATGGTTGCGCACGCAAAAATCTATTCGAAATCGGCGAGAATAGAGCCGCCAGGAACCTACAAGAGGCGTGGATGGCGTTGGTATCAGAAGGCAACAAAGAAAAACAAAGAGAAGCACGTCCTGTTGAACAAGCGGATAAAGATGATCGGCTACGATCGCTGTTATCTAGCAAGGCTGTTGAGAAGCCGCG
>DATFWM010000029.1:0-3912 GCA_035259295.1 Blastocatellia bacterium
AACGTCAGCGTGCCCTGAGCGTTGAAAGGAACGAACTGCTTCGCTATTTGGCGCATCAGATCCGTTCCCGCCCGGATTGTGTGGGCGCCTCGCGTGTAGGTGATCGTGTCCTGGAATTGATAGTTGTTGAAGACCCGGCCCTGCGGGAAGAACGTGGTGGTCAGCCCTCCCAGGATGCCGACTCCACTGATGGGCGCGCCGGCAAACAGAAACTGAGGGCCGAAGGTGAGCGCAGCCGGGTCCTGAGCTCCGAACAGAACGTTGAACCTTCCATACGAAAACCGGAACTCGTTGGTCATAAACGGAGAGAGTATGCGAGTGTAGTTCGCGTAGAAGTTCTGCACGCGGCTCGGCACATCGACCGCGAACCCTGCGAACGGCGTTGGGAACTGGTTGGTGACGATCTGATCGTTGAAGAGGTACCGCGCCGCAACGCTGTCCTTCTCAGTCGGCGTCCAATCGACTCGTCCCAGCAAGTCATAGGTGTTGATCGGCGCGGGCGCAGCAGCAGACACCGTGCCGAACTGAATGTCCGGCCGCCCGCCTCCGAGCGGGACATTGAACACGTTTGTTGAGCCGCGAAGACTGCCAACGACTCCGAGGTAGCGATCCAGGTTCGCGCTAGCGCCTTGCGGGAAAAGCGAGCGAAGAGTGTTGAAGCCCTGCTCGGTTGGAATCACCGCTGAACCGTTAGCGGCGCCGATCCGAGTCCGGGTGGGTTGGAATGTTCCAAAGAAAAACAGCTTGTCTTTCTTGATCGGGCCGCCAAACGAGAAGCCGAACGAGTTTTGAATGTACACCGGAACCGACGTCAGCCCTTCGTTTGCCTTCTGTCCGGCGCTCAGGGATGAAAGCGCGCTGGTGTCGATCACGTCGTAAACAGAGCCGTGGAACTGGTTGGTTCCACTCCTCGTCACTACGTTGATCACCGCGCCGCCGGCGCGACCATATTCCGCGGAGTTGTTGCCACCGAGCACGGATACTTCCTTGAATCCGTCGCGGAGGCCGGGTTGAATCTGCTGGCCGGTTATGGAGTTGTCGTTGTTGTCCGCGCCGTCAATTAATTGATTATTCGCGCGCGCTCTAAGGCCGTTGATGTTGAACTCAGTTCCCTGTACGAATCCGCCTGCGAGCACTCCGGGATTTGTTACGCCCGGAAGAGTGAAGACGAGATTCACCGGATTGAGTCCGGCAACGGGCAGGTCGACAATCTGCCGCGACTCTAGCGTGCTAGCGCGCGCGCCATCCTGCTTCTGCAATATCACAGTCGAGTCAGCGCTCACGTTGACCACCTCGGTCTGGGCGCCGACTTCAAGCGCGAAGTTGATCGTTGCGGATTGCGCGGCCTCTACAAGAACGTTGTCGCGGGAAAGCGTCTTGAAGCCTCCCGCGCTTGCTTCTACTTTGTAAATTCCCGGGTCAACGGCGTCCAGGCGGTAGCCACCTTCGCCCGTTGTCTTTGTCTCGCGAACAATGTTCGTGGCCTTGTTGGTAATCTTGACCGTCGCTCCGTCGACAACCGCGCCGGATGGGTCGGTAATAGTTCCCACGATTATGCCTTTGCTGGACTGCGCAAGAACTGAGTTACTAAAGAGCGGCGACAGCAGCGCAGAAATCATCAAGACTGCTGCCGCGTATGCAAGTACTTTCGTTCGTCTAAGGTGCCTCATATTTCTTCTTCTCCTTGAAGCTGAGAATCTGTGTCCAGAGCGGGCTGGATCAATTTTGAGTGAAGCGGTTTTCTCATGAATACCCGTCCGCCGGATATACCATCTTCAAATCTCAGTGCTGCGAAGCTGATCGTCGGGATAAGCTTCGCCTGAACGCTAATGTGCGGCGTCAAGTCTAAGCGGCGTATTTGATCTCCGAAACAACTTTGGGATGAGCACATGTCGCAGCGGGACGGATGGGCCGAAAAGACTGATGAGCATTTCAAGACCTGTCTTCAGCGGTTCTCCGCCGGATGAGAATTCGCGTTTCCTCTTGCGAACATCGTCTTGCTGAATTTCGAAGCGTCGAGCCAATCAAGTCCGCCAAGCACCCGGTCGATTCTCCTTGTAGTCGGATCGTAGACGTACATGCCGGCGCGAGTAATCGTGAAGACAGGCACTGAATACTTGTCGGCTACATTCAGGTCTTCGTCGTGCGGCTTTGGGTCAGATGTGTTGGGATGGGTATGTACAATCCCAATCGTCGCCGGATGCCACTGAAAGGTGAACCGCTTATACTCATTGCTTGAACCAAGATCCTTGCCGAAGTAGGTCCCGTCGGCCATTCTTAGAATCAACACCACACCTTCGTGCGGCGATGTGCCTCCGCCCGAATGGATCCACGCAGTGCGGAACGCTTTGACGATGCTGGCGTCGATTTTCGAAATGACGTAATCGGCGCCGATCGGGTTACGTCCGGTATGGGAGTTCACTCTGGTTGCCTCAAGTGCGCGCGAGAGAGCGCTGGATAACCCAGCGGTTATTGTCAGCCCCGGTGTAGACGCTGCTGCAATCGTCAGAACAACGGCGGATGCGAGGAACATCAAGACGGTCTTCATGACCAACTCCAACGGATCAGGTTCCGCGTCGCTTGCCAGGTTGCCGCCTCAACCACGGGTGCGGGCTAAAACAACGCGCGCGTTCCCGCCCAAAAACGCGCGCCTTGTTACCGTTGGAGTTTAGGTTGAAAGGTTTTTATGTGGAACGATTATGGGATGAAGCTGCCCGGCTTTGTGATGAGGTGAGCCAAAGGCGTGATGACCGCTCATTTTTCAGAGCGGTCTTCCCAACAATTCGTGCAGCTTTTCCCGGTAGGTCCGAGAGAGCGTAAGCTCAACGCCCTCGCCAAGAATAATGCGATACTCGCCGTGGAACCAGGGTTGCAGCTCGGTGATACGATCGATGTTGACGATCGCCGATCGGTGAACGCGTATGAACTTCTTCGAATCGAGCTGAGACTCCAGAGCGCTTATCGTGTCTCTCAGCAGATAAGATTCTTTCCCCGCGTGAAGCCGCACGTAGTTTCCTTCGGCTTCGAGCCAGTCTATCTCCTCGGCTTTAATAAAAAAAACGTGCCCGTTCATTTTGATGACCAGACGCTCCAAATGAACCGGTTTGGTCTTAATTTCTTCAAGCGCGCTGAGAATTCGCTCGTTCAGAGCTTCGTTGCGTTCGCTTGCGATATGAGCCTTCGCGCGGTCGACAGCCTTGTCAAAGCGCTCCTGATCGAACGGCTTCAACAGATAATCCAATGCATATACTTCAAAAGCGCGGACGGCGTACTGATCATACGCAGTCACGAAGATAATCGTGGGTATTTGTTGTGGCGCCAGCGCCTCAAGCACCCCGAACCCGTCGATTCCGGGCATCTCGACGTCGAGAAACACAAGGTCCGGTGATAGTTGTTGAATGGCTTCTATCGCTTCCTCGCCGTTTGCGCACTGGGCGATGATCTCGATCTCGCGATCAGAAGCAAGCATATCGCGAATCCGTTCGCGCGCAAGCGACTCGTCATCGACGATCAAAGTACGAAGACACTCCGGGCAGGACATCGACTTCTCCTTTACCGCATCTAACGCTGGAACGTCGCTGGAGGTTCAATTTTGCGCAGAGGTGGATCACTGAGTTGCGTAAACTGAGGTGGCTGGCGTTCGTAGTCCGGCCTTTAGTTAGGCGGAAGTTCGTATCGGGAATCGTTTACGCAATTACGGGATACAAACTTCTGCCTGAAGGCCGGACTACGAAGCGCACGACATATCGACCTTAGCTGGTTCTCGGAAGGGGATTTCCAGAATGACGGTCAGTCCGCCGCTGGCGACATTGGCAAGGTCGAGCCGGTGGTCGTCGCCATAGAGTTGTTTCAGTCTCGCTTGCGTATTGGCGAGCCCAACACCTTCTTTGACTATGGTGCCGGAGTTTGAAT
>DATFWM010000030.1:0-2808 GCA_035259295.1 Blastocatellia bacterium
TGGCAGGCGCGATGCCCCACATTGATCGGGGATGTCAAATGCCCGCACCGAGGTTCCCACCTGTTTTCAACAGGTTCAAAGTTGGCAAGTCACACGGCCGCGCGGTACCCTCACGCTTTGATTTAGACCGCCGCTGACAACAGCGAAGGTATGGCCTTCGAAATCCAGTCTCGCTCGACTTGATCCTGCGACATCTCTCATAATCTGAACGGAGCGGCATTACGTTATGGCTTTTTGGAAGCGCAAGAAAGAACCTGACATCATAACGCTAGGATTGAATCGCGCCGCTACGCCTGAAGAAGAGGCGATCGCGGCACGTTGGGAAGAGGGACCCGAGCCCGAGTTCTACGAGAAGTTCGCGCAAGCGGTCGCCTCCACCCGTGAGAAGCTCGCCGGTCGGATCGACTCGGTCGTCGGCGGGCGCCGCGAGATTGACGCCTCGGTTCTTGATGAACTCGAAGAAGCGCTCATTGGCGCCGACATCGGCGTTCAGACGTCGATGGCGATAATCGAAAAGGCGCGCCAGCAACTCAATCGCAAACAACTCGATGACGTAGACGAGTTGAAGCGGCTGATTAGATCAGAGCTGAAGGATATTCTCGAAACCGCTGAACGCAATCGAAAGAGCGGAACAGTCGCGTCCGAGACCGAAGTGCCGCTGGATATCAGACCCTATGTCGTGATGATCGTCGGCGTCAATGGCGTAGGGAAGACTACAACAATCGGAAAGCTCGCGCACCGGATAAAAAGCGAGGGGAACGAGGTTTTGATCTGCGCGGCGGACACCTTCCGAGCCGCTGCCAACGATCAGCTTGCGATATGGGCTGAGCGTTCAGGCGTGCCCCTGGTCCAACAGAAGCCCGGCACTGATCCATCAGCCGTGGTGTTCGATTCGATACGCGCGGCGAAGGCCCGCAACGCAGACGTGCTGATCATCGACACGGCTGGTCGCCTGCACACCAAGATGAACTTAATGCAGGAGCTTGAAAAGATGCGCCGCGTCGCGGGCCGCGAAGTCGACCGCGCGCCTCACGAGGTGTTGTTGATAATGGACGCGGTCACAGGTCAAAACGGGTTGGAGCAGGCTCGACAGTTCGCCCGCGCAGTGCCGGTGACCGGGCTTGTGTTGACGAAGCTAGACGGCACGGCGAAAGGCGGGATCGTGATCGCGATCGCCAACGAGCTGGGGATCCCGATTCGCTACGTTGGAACCGGCGAGACGCTTGATGATCTGGTTGAGTTTTCGCCCGAAGCTTATGTCAACGGGTTGTTTGGTTGAGATGTCTGTAGCACACACTTTAGTCTGTTTCCTTCGTGTGGCCCCAATCTCTGCCACGACTACATCTTAGAGCCACGGAAAGCTGAACAGACTAAAATTTGCGCTACCTCAGGAACACCTCTTGCACTCATCATTGTTGAGGTCAAGTTGCGCGGTTCGATTCAAAGAGGCTCGCGCTACGAAGTCTTGCCCAAAACATAAATTGGCATGGTAGGTTGCTGCGATCCGCCTTCTGGTTCAAGCGTGATCGCTGCGGCAGCAACGCCGCCGAGGTCAGGCGGGAGCTGCAGCGCGATGAAGCCGTGGCCCGTTTTATCGGGAGCTATCAACCCCGCGCTTATCTTCGCTTCGGGTGTGACAAACCATAACTGATAAACCTTTCCCTCCGGCGCCGGCGGAAGGTCTGCAGTCACAACCCACCGTGCAGCCGGCAGGTCCCAGTAGATTTTGGCCGATGAATCCGGCGCGGGATCTTGTCCGGCCATAGGTATGATCTGCCACCGAGTTGACGTGAGGACGGAGTTAATTTGGGCCAGTTCCGTAGACTTGGCAGTATCCCTTGCGAGTTGGTCCCTAAGCTCTGAATTCTCTCGCTGTAGGGCTGCGACCGACTCCTTCCCCAATTCACTTGACCGGCGTTCTGCCAGCCAAACAAGCACGGTTGCCAACAGAGCTACGAAGAGCGCGGCGGCTACCGCCCAAGGCAAAAGCACTCTCACAAACGGCGCGCGCGCCGGCGCAGTCTTCGGTGCTGTCACGGCGGGCTTCTCTGGAAAGCGAATCACCGACGCTGAGCCAGGCGAAGCGGTCTCCACTTCCTTCTCAATCCGCACCGCCAACAGGTCGCGCAGGTAAGACGGCGGGCTTGCGGGCTCAGCGGCGGCGGCCAACGTTGCAACGACCTCTTCGAGTTGCCTCAGCTCGACATCACACACGGGACATCCCTCGCTCAGATGCGCTTCGAATGCGCGGGCTTCCTGTTGCGAAAGGGCGCCGAGCGCATAAAGCGCCGCGTTCTCTTGTCCTGCTCTAGTTATTCGGTCGTGCTTCAAGTAGTTACTTCCTCGCCACGTTAATTCACTGAGTAGTCGCGACTACTCATATCTGACCTTCCAGCACGGGACGGAGCATCTCGCGCAGTTTCATCATTCCGAGCCGCGTCCGCGTCTTTACGGTTCCCAGAGGCTGGCCGAGCCGCAGCGCGATCTCACTGTGACTCAAGCCAGAGTAGTAAGCCAACTCGATGACTTCTCGCTGCTCAGTTGACAACGCGTCCAGTGCCGAATGAACCAATCGACGCCTTTCCGCGATGACGCTATCCTCTTCCGGGCTCGAGGTCGTCGCGGTCACCTCGCCCATCGCTTCGAGCGGCTCTCTGTTGTGCTGCTCGTATCGCCCAGAGCGGAGCCGATCTATACCGCGCGTTCGAGCGATAGTCATCAGCCATGCCAGCGGCGCGCCGCGTTGTTCGTCGTAACTTGAAGCTTGCCTCCACGCCTGAGTGTAAACATCAAGCAGCACTTCTTCCG
>DATFWM010000031.1:0-6972 GCA_035259295.1 Blastocatellia bacterium
TGGAGTTCCTGGTACAACCAGCCAACCGCGCAGATGTATCACGTGGCAGCCGACAACCGATTCCCTTACTGGGCCACCGGAGCGCAGCAGGACAGCGGGGCGATAGGCGTCCCCACTCGCAGCATGCACGCAGAAATCTCGATGCACGATTGGACCCCGGTCGGCGCGGGCGGTGAGTCCGATTACACCGCGCCTGATCCGCTTCATCCTGAAATCCTTTTCGGCGGACGCGTGACGCGTTGGAACGTTGTAACGGGCGAAACGAAAAACGTCTCGCCCGAGCGCGGAATGACCGTGCCGGCGCGTCACACGTGGACGCTGCCGTTGGTCTTTTCTCAGGCCGACCCGCACGCGCTCTATTTCAGCAATCAGTTTCTGTTCAAGACTACAAATGGCGGCGAGAGCTGGGGCACAATCAGCCCCGACCTCACGCGAGAGGAACCCGGCGTACCTGCAAACCTCGATGAAGCGACTGCTTCCGACGCGCCTAGCGAAAAGCGGCGCGGCGTGATCTACACGATTGCTCCCTCTCCGTTGCGAGCATCAATGCTCTGGGTCGGAACGGATGACGGATTGATCCAGGTGACAAGAGACGACGGCAAGACGTGGCAAAACGTCACGCCGCCGGAGCTTACGCCCTGGAGCAAGGTCGTGATGATGGACGCCTCGCACTTCGACGTAAACGAAGCGTACGCGGGGATCGATCGTCATCGGCTCGACGACAACGAGCCTTACATCTATCGCACGCGCGATGGCGGCAAGACTTGGCAGAGGATCACCAGTGGCTTGCCGGCTGGTGTTTACATGCAAACTGTGAAGGAGGACCTCGAGCGTAAAGGCCTGCTATTTGCGGGCACGGAGCTGGGTGTGTTCGTTTCGTTCGACGATGGAGATCACTGGCAATCGTTGCAGCTCAACTTGCCTCCCTGTTCGATGCGAGACATAGTCATCCACGAAGATGACTTGATAGTGGCAACGCACGGGCGAGGGTTTTGGGTACTGGACGACATCACCCCGCTGCGCCAAATCAACGAGGATGTGGCGAAATCCGACGTCTACTTGTTTCGCCCCGGAGAGTCATACAACATTCCGCCGCCGAGCGAAAACGGCACGCCGAAGCCTCGCGACGAAGCGCTGGCCGAGAACGCTCCTTACGGCGCGCTGATTGATTATTACTTGAAAGCGGCCGCAACCGGGCCGGTTACGCTCGAGATTCTCGATCCGTCGGGAGAGCTGATTCGCCGTTACTCGAGCGACGACAAATCGCCACCCGTAAATCCAGATGCGCTCAACATCCCTGCGTTCTGGATACGTCGAACGGAGCCGCTTTCGACCGCGGCCGGGATGCATCGCTGGATTTGGGATCTTCGTCCGCAGCCGGCGGGAGAAGGCGGCCGCAGAGGAGGAGGCGGCGGATTTGCTCGCGGCGGCGAGAGCCGCGTGCTTCCGGGTGCCTATTCGGTCAAGCTCAGCGTTGGTGGCAAGAGCTATACTCAACCGCTTGTAGTGAAGCCAGACCCCCGTTTGAACTAGAGAGACACGGTGATCAGTAAACCAATCACAGATACGGGAGACGGACTTGTCCCCGCTATACAGAGCAGCGCATCAATTCACAAGGTCGCAATCGCCAGCTTCATCGGTACAACAATCGAATGGTATGATTTCTTCCTCTATGGAACCGCCAGCGCGCTGATCTTCAACAGGCTGTTCTTCCCGAATTACGATCCGCTCACCGGGACGCTGGCTTCGTTCGGAACTTACGCCGTCGGCTTCGCAGCCCGGCCAATAGGCGGCATAGTCTGCGGCCACTTCGGCGACAAGATCGGGCGCAAGTCGATGCTGATCCTCACGCTGCTGATCATGGGGATCGCAACTTTCTTGATCGGCTGTCTTCCTACTTATAATCAGATCGGAATCTGGGCGCCGATATTGTTAGTTGTGCTGCGAATCGCGCAAGGATTCGGAGTCGGCGGCGAGTGGGGCGGCGCAGTTTTGATGGCGGTCGAGCACTCGCCCAAGGGAAGACGCGGCTTTTATGGCAGTTGGCCTCAAATCGGCGTACCCGCGGGGCTGTTGGTGTCGACGGTGATCTTCGCACAGATCTCGAAAATGCCTGAAGAAGCGCTGTTCGCTTGGGGCTGGCGCATTGCGTTTCTTTTGAGCATCGTGCTAGTTGGCGTTGGAGTATTCATTCGCTTAGCCGTAACCGAGCCACCGTTATTCGCCGAAATCAAGCGAGCGGGCGCCGAAGCGAGAACTCCAGTCCTCGACGCTCTACGGGAGCACCCGAAGAGCGTGTTGCTCGCGATGGGCGCGCGCATAGCCGAGAACGGCGCGTTTTACATCTACACGGTGTTCAGCTTGACCTATGCGACGCAACCTCGAATCGGGTTCTCACGATCCTGGGTGCTGGCAGCCATATCGATCGCGGCGATCATCGAGTTGGTATCGATGCCGACCTTCGGCGCCTTGTCGGACAGAGTGGGACGAAGACCGGTCTACTTGTTCGGCGCGATCTTCACCGGGATCTTCGCCTTTCCGTTTTTCTGGCTGATCGAAACATCGCGCACGCAGTTCATGGTTCTCGCCATAGTGATAGCGCTGGTGCTTGGGCATTCGGCGATGTACGGGCCGCAGGCGAGTTTCTTCTCCGAGCTGTTCGGCACGCGCGTCAGATACAGCGGCGCGTCGCTTGGTTATCAACTCGCGTCGGTGGTGGCGGGAGGGCTTTCACCACTGATCGCCACCGCGTTGCTGAAACGCTATGGTGCGTCGTGGCCTGTTGCGCTGCTCATCATTACTTTTGCGGCGATTACTGCGGTGTCGGTGTTCTTAGCTACTGAAACGGCCCACGCGGAAATTGGCTCAGCGGTCAAGGCTCATTCCACCGCTGAGTAAAAATCCAGAGAATTGCTGTCGCTCGTCGCGTGTGACAATGTTATCCTTCTCCGACTTAGTCGATGCTAATGCTGATCGAAAGGAGTAACAAATGGAGAGATGGCTTGGGAGGTACTCAAACTTCTTTTACGCGTTGATGCGATTCTTCGCCGGAGCATTGTTCGCTTGTCACGGCGCGCAAAAGCTGTTCGGCGTGCTAGGCGGCACGAAGCAAACTGACACGCTGATGCAAATCGCCGGAGTCATTGAGTTCGGCGGAGGAATCCTGATAGCCGTCGGACTATTTACGAGCTTCGCTGCGTTTATTGCCGCTGGTGAGATGGCAGTCGCCTACTTCAAGCAGCACGCGCCGGGCGGTTTGTGGCCGATCATCAATCGAGGCGAGCTGGCGGTGCTATTCTGCTTCGTATTCCTGTTTATCGCTTCGCGTGGCTCCGGCATTTTGAGCATCGACGCCCTGAGAGGAAAAGCAAAGAGATAGTCCTTAGTCCGTTGCTAGTAGTCCGTAGGACGACGCCCGTGTGATCATGGACTACTGTTGAGTCGCTCCCTGAGCAACACCTTCACGCCGCTTCGCCAGTCTTCGTTGATGCCAACGCGAGAAACCGGGACGCGCTCGTGGATCGAACCGGCTAGCAGCCTCGTCGTCTCGTGAAACCGAAACAGCGGCGCGACCAGATAAAGCAACGGCGGCGCGTCGATCAACTCCAACCCCTCGAAGTAACCACGACGATGAAAGTCGCCGCGCGCCCGGTGCCACTCAACTCGCAACCAGTAGTCGAGCGCTTGAAACGGAAACTCTGTTTCTTCGGTTACCTTCAATTCCATCACGACCAATCGGCCTTCGCGCGTTGCAGCCAACAGGTCTATGAACGTGCGCTGCTCGCCTCGGTAAGTTGGAACTTGCGAGTAGACGAACCGCGGATCGAGCGTCGCATCAAGCTGAGTCACATCGCGGCCGATGATCGACTCGAGCCAGCGCTCAGGCTGATAGCGAAAGACCATATCGTTTCGGAACTCAACTTCTGGCCGCCGACGCGTGATCGTTTGAGCGATGAGCACTTCGAGGTCTCGTTCATTGACCCGATCGAGCTTGACTCGCGCTTCGCCGATTCCGAACTCGACTCGCCGCCGATTGACGGACACTCGCGCGATTTCCAGCCCCCGAATCGAAAGCGAGACCCACGAGCCGCGATGATGAGTTTCGATATGATCCGGAGCGAGTCTTCTCACCGACTCGACCAGCATCGCCGAGTCAGGCGGAAGCATGCCGGGCCGGGGCCAATGCGCGCGGCGGGCGGCTCTGCGAAATCTGTCGTTCAGATCGCCTTGATCGAAGGGCGAGACAGGCTCGATCGCGCCCTTTGTTTCGTCGATTCGGTAAAGCCAGACCTTCGCGGTTGGCGCCAACGCGGTCAAGCGAATCGCGATCGTGTCGCATCGAGGCGCAAAGATCATCAGGCCATCGAGCTTGCCGCTGCGCCGTTGAAGCTCTTCAAACCAGAGCAGTCCTGTTGCCAGCGCCGCGTCAACGTTCGTCTGCAACTCTGTCTCGCTGACGCCGATGCCAGCGAAGCGCTTGCCTCGATCACTGATGACCAGCCTCGCGTGCACGCCAGACAGATGACGGCGATCATTGCGCCCGCTGACGGCCTCTTCGACTTTGAGGCCCTGCTGAAATGCTTCAATCATTGCCGCAAGCTTGTGAGCGAATTCCTTTCGAGCTAGGGCCGCCTGTCGGACGCCAACTCCTCTGGTTAGCGTGAGCACACAGCGCTTGAGGCCCATCTGCTTGGCGCACTCGAGAATCAAACGCTCAGGAGAAAGTTCGCAAGATATCACTCTCCAGGACCGCGACCAGCCGTCACCCCAGCACGACAAGATCAGCTTGCCGTAGGAGACTTCCGCCGCAGCATGCTCGGCTTCAAGTTTTGCAATCGAAAGCTCATCCTCGAAAACTTCGAACTCGCCTAGAAGCAAGAATCGTTCGAGCTCGTACTTGATTTGGCTGAGGTCGAAGATGATGGTGGGATGAATCACAGTCGCGTTTTAGCAGGCTGGAAAGAACGCGGTCAAGCCGCCGTAAGCCAGATAGGTTTGTGCAACAAGCACACAGGTCATATAATGCGAACGCGCCGGGAGAAAGAAGTTCGTATTCCCGCCTTCAGGCGGAAGTTTGTACGTTGATACGGAACCGGTTTGCGAGTGCTGCTAGAAACTTCCGCCTGAAGGCGGGACTACAAAAACAGGGTTGGAGGAACTCAAAATGTGCGATATCACTCGTCGAGAAATGATGATGGGAGCTGCCGCGCTTGCAGGCATTTCAATGAAGGAAGCGAAGTCCTTAATCGCCAGCAGACCGGAAGTCGGCAAGGTAGACCAGCTAGCTCCAGAGGTCTACTTCCACGAGGGCAATCTGGTCCGGGGACACTGCAATAACGGCTGGATCATATTCGAAGACTATGTTTTGGTGATCGATGCGAACTTTCCGTCCGGCGCGGCTGAGATATTGCCGAAGATTCGCGCGCTCACCGACAAGCCGATTCGATTCGCCTTCGACACCCACCATCACGGAGACCATGCCTACGGTAATCAGGTCTGGGTGGACAACGGAGCGACGCCCGTGGCGCACACTGGAGTCATCGAGGAGATGAAGCGCTACGAGACTGGTTATTACGCCGGCAAGCCGGGCCGCTGGGAAGACGCTGCGAAGGCGAGGCCCGACGTCGCAGCCTCGAAGCTCAAACCCCCGTCAGTTCTCTTCCCACGCGAGATGGTTTTTGACGATGGAAAACATCGCGTCGAGCTTATGCACCTTGGCGTCGCGCACACGCACGGCGATGCTTTCGCGTGGTTGCCGAACGAGCGAATCCTGTTCACCGGCGACGCTTGCGTGAACGGCCCGTACAATTTCGTCGGCGATGGCGATACAGAGAAATGGGTGGCAACCTTGGATGCGGCGCGCAAGCTGGGCGCTCGCATCGTGTGTCCCGGTCACGGTCCACGCGGAGTTGACACGGTGCTTGCCGACCAGCACCGGTTCTTTGTGTCGCTGCGCGATCGCGTGGGCGCGCTGGTGAAGGCGAGAAAGTCGGGACAGGAAGTGCGGGATTCGATCGATCAGATCAACGCTGCCCTTGCGGCGAATGCTCAGATCGCGCGGTACGTGGGCAAGGGGAATGGTTTTGCTGCGCAAGTCGAGAAGGTTTATACGGAAATGACCGGTCAGCAACTGCCCGCCGCGAAGAAGATCGCCCGCGCCGCGCGCGACCAGCACGCAACTTCTCACGGACTCGCGTCGATTGCGTAAAACTCCCATCGCAATCTGCGCTCGGCTTCGAGTGCTGGCAAGTGAGTGGAAATGAAAGTCGCCGGCGCGGAGCGATGTTGTATTGACAGAAGCTGGACTCATTGAAATTCGTCAAAGGTTAGGCGTGGAGTCAAAGCTATCTCGTAGCCGACTCGGTGACGACACCATCTTGCTGTACATACACAGACTGGCACGCCGAACAAGTTGCTCTGCCAGATCCCTCAGCTTCGTTCGACAAATCGAGCTTAACGCCGCACTGACACATCCACCCAACCAGTCTGCCCGGATTGCCGAGAACAATCGCGAAATCCGGCACGTCTCGCGTGACAACCGCGCCCGCTCCAATGAATGCGTGGCGGCCGATCGTGTTTCCGCAAACGACAGTAGCATTGGCTCCAATTGACGCGCCACGCTTGACCAACGTCTTTCGATACTCGTCCTTGCGCGACACGTGACTGCGTGGATTGGTCACATTGGTGAACACCATCGAAGGGCCGCAAAAGACATCGTCTTCAAGCTCGACTCCGGTGTACACCGAGACGTTGTTTTGAATCTTGACGTTATCGCCGATCACGACTTGCGGCGAGATGACGACGTTCTGACCGATGTTGCAGCGGCGGCCGATCTTCGAGCCTGCCATCACGTGCGAAAAGTGCCATATCTTTGTCCCCTCGCCGATCTCGCACGGCTCGTCGACGTAGCTGGATTCGTGAACGAAGTAGTTCTTTTCCATGATCAGAAATTAGAGTACGATAGTGTAGCCA
>DATFWM010000032.1:0-5618 GCA_035259295.1 Blastocatellia bacterium
TACAAGTAAGCGATTTATATTCCAGAGCTCGATTTGCAGGCCATTCGGATCTTGCGGCGGCAGGGACTGCAGCAGAATTCGGCGCACCTCAGCGTTTGGCCGGCCGGCTGGTGAATTAAGACAGTGCAGAATGTCAGGATCGCTTGACGCTAAAACCGTCGTACTCACGACATTGCGAACCGACTGCTGCACGATAGCCGCAACGTTGTTGGTCAGCATGCGCAGTCGCGCGCGGCTTGCTTCAAGCGACGACTTCTTTACCCCGTCGTACGACACCCAGACAGATGTAACAATCACGCCAAGCAACAGCAACCCCATCACTAGCGGCAGACGATTCTTAATGGTCAGCCGGCCGAAACCTCTCGACCGCACAAGCAAAGGCTGTGGCTGGCGTTTTGATACAGCGCGTTGCGATTCGATATTATTCATCGGTCGGCGATGATCCAGATTTGGTTTCTGAGACTAGCGTATTATAGATTCCAGCGTATATAGCTGGGGGACATTCAAATCGCGCGAACACATTCGTTCCTTTTTTTCTGGGGTTTAGTAAAAGGAACTTTCCCTACGATTCAAGCCGAGTCTAACTTGTAGAGGAATCGCTTACAATCGGGGAAAACCTGAGGCAGTGATTTTGGACGGGCCAGTCTTCGAGAACCTGCTATGTTTCTCGCGCTGCTACGAGAGTCCCCACCGAAAGAAGAATGCTGGGTCTCGACGACCCGCCCGCGCGCTCCAAAATTAGTTACTCATTGATCCAGAGAGACCAACTTGTTCCGGATCGCAAATCGTACCAATCCGGGGACGTCGTGAATATCGAGTCGTTCCATCAACTGCGCTCGATGAGTCTCGACGGTTTTTACGCTGATCTCCAGAATATCCGCGATCTGCTTTGTGCTGTGGCGCTCGGCGATCAACTGCAAGATTTCGCGTTGACGAGGGGTCAACTGTCCTACCATCGCGCGGCCCGGACTTATGCGTCCCCCTCCGTCCACTACAATGTGTTTTGAGACGAGAGGGCTAAAGTACTTTTCGCCGCGACCAACCGCCTTTATCGCTCGCTCTAATTCGCCCGCTACGCTGCGCTTTGGCAGATAGCCGACGGCCCCGGCGTTGATCGCTTCGAGCACATACTCATCATTAGAATACATCGAGAGGATGATTACGCGGACATCAGGAAATTCCTTCGCGATCCGGGCGGTCGCGTCCAAACCATTGAGCCCGGGCATCGCGATATCCATCAACACCAGGTCGGGGTTCTGCTCTCTGACAAAGCGAAGAGCTTCGCGGCCGTCTTTAGCTTCCCCGATTACCTTTGCCTCGGGAATCCTTTCAACCAGCGCCCGGATGCCGGCACGCACCAACGCGTGATCATCCGCCAGCAGTATTCTGACGTCGTACAAGAAGGGACTCCTCTCAAACTGGGGTTGAGAGCCCGATAACCCTAGCCACTCTTAACGCCTGCTTTCGTTCATTACAGAAAAGGTCTTGAATCGTTAAGCAAGTTCCTGCTGTCCGGAGCATCTGACCAGGGAATTCGAAGGAATCTTACGCGTAGTTGCCAACGAGAGCAATCAGGGAAATCCCTAGGCTCTTCGGTTAAGCGTAGACGCGCGCGACTCCGAAGACGTTACTTTTTCATCGATCGGAAACCTTGCACGGATCTCAGTTCCGTGACCGGGAGCTGATTTTATTTCCACCACTCCACCTACTGCGACTGCGCGCTCACGCATGCCTTGCAAGCCAAGACTCGCCTCTGGACCGGCACGGTTTAGGGCATCGGCCACTGTAAACCCCGAGCCATCATCCCGGATGATGAGCTGAAGTGTGTGTTCCGAGCGATTGAGGTGCACCCAGGTTGCGCTTGCATTCGCGTGCCTCATTACGTTAGTGAGCGTCTCTTGCGCGATTCGAAAACAGGCCGTCTCGATCTCGGGAGAGACCCGCGTCTCAACCGAATCGGTATCGAAGCACGTGAGCAACCCAGCCCGGCTGGCCACTCGTTCAACGTACCATCGCAGCGCCGCTACGAGTCCAAGATCGTCGAGGAGCGAGGGGCGAAGATCGAGCGACAAATCGTGCACCTGGACAAGCGCGTCTTCAATTACTGTAAGATTCTCCTCCAGACGCTCTGCGGCGAAGACGCTCTCCAAAGAAGGACGCAAAGTCTGAAGGCTGATTTGAACCGCCGTCAGCGCCTGCCCGATCTGATCGTGCAATTCGCGGGCTAGCCGCTTGCGTTCGGCCTCCTGAGCATCTATCAAACGGTGCGAGAGTACCTGCAACCGACGCCGGCTCTCCTCCACCTCCTCAAATAATGTCGCCTGGTGAATTGCAATTGCAGCTTCGGCGGCGATCTGGTTGAGGAAGCTCGAGTCGTCCTCGGTAAAGACTTCCTCGCCGCCTATTCGGGACACACATATCGCGCCGATGACAGTCTGTTGCCATTTCAGCGGTGCAGCGAGCCCGGGACCGCACCCTTTGCCCTCGAAGTGCGCTGCTCGACCATGCCACGCGCTGTAATCAACTACTGATTGGACTTCGCCGGTCAGTACAGCTCGGCCAGCGAGTCCTTCACTTTCATTCATGTCCAAACCGATCAGCTTACCATCAAGCGCCGCGGCAAGATTGAGTTGAGCCTGATCGCGCTGGCGGATGTAAATGCAGCAGTATGAAGCATTCAACAGTTCGGCGGCGCGCCGCGTAACAACATCAAGCACTCTGGCAAGGTCTTTTTCAGCGCTGATCTCCAGCTCGATTTCGTGAAGCGCTGCAAGCTGCGCGGTGCGCCGACGTAACGTCTCCTCGGCATGTTTGCGATCGGTTATGTCGCGTCCGACGCCTACAACTCCTGCTACCTCACCGGTTTGGTTGCGAATCGGTGATAAGCAAGACTGAAAATAAATCTCGCGCGGGGCGTTCGGCGGTGACCACTCGTAGACGACTCGCTCACCGGCTACCGCTCGGGCAAAGGCCTCTTCATGCATGCGACCGGCCTCGGCGCCCACGATTTCGCTGGCGGTTTTGCCGATGAACCCGTCGCGTTCAAGCCCAAATCGTTCCATCCAACTTCCATAGACACCAGTATATCTTCGCTCGCGATCGAGCGTGAATACAATGTCGTCCATTGAGCTGACCAGCGTGCGGAAACGCTCCTCGCTGTCTCGTAAGGCCGCTTCTGCCTCGCGACGTTCGGTCACATCCACCCACGAACCTATTGCTTCCACAGGAGCTCCAGAATCATTCCGCAACAGCACGGCTTCGTCGTTCAGCCACAGATAGCCGCCTTCTTTGTGTTGGAAGCGATACTCCATCATAAGGTGGTCGTCTGCGAACAGACGCGCAACCGCGGCCATGACCAGAGCCCGGTCATCGGGGTGTATGTGATCTGCCCACCAGTCTTCTGCCAGCGCTTCGCTCATTGTATAACCCGTCAGCCTCGTAACACTATCGCTAATCCATTGTGCGGCGAGACTTTTTCCTTCAACTCTGTGCGAGTAGATTATGGCCGGACTGTGTAGTAAAAGATGCTGGAGGCGCTCCTGCGTTTCGCGCAGCGCCTGTTCAGCTATTCGGCGCTCAGTAATGTCGAAGGCGGTTCCGATCACGGCGGGCTCGCCCTCATACTGGATCGGCGCCGCTGCGGCGTCCAGCCATCGCGTCGCGCCGCCTTTGGTGACAATCTTAAATTCGTATCTGGCGGGAACGGATTCGCCACGCTGCCGTGCCAGCCCCCTCTCTTTTACTAAGTCTCGGAACTCAGGGTGCACCATGTCCCAAAAGGACATTCTCAACAACTCCTCACGATCATAACCGGTCCGTGCTCCGGTGGCAGGATTAACGTAGATCAACTTCGAATCTCGATGGATGAAGATCGCCGCAGCGGCGGTTTCAGCAAGCGCGCGGAATTTCGCTTCGCTCTCGCGAAGCGATTCCTCGGCGCGTTGTGGGTCACCAATCATGTTTAACAGAATCGGAATTGTTACGAATAGCCCTATGCTTACGAGTATTCCAGGCTCTTCCCCAGCTCCGCTTATCAAGGAAATGATGCCTACATTTTTCAAGCCGATGAGTGTGATTCCGTCGCGCAGCGCCGCAAGCCCGAGCACGACCGTCATAAACACAACACGCCAGTCTTGCAGCCGCCGAATCAGGACGATTGACCAGGCGATTCCCCAGCCGAGAGCCGCGAGGCGAATCACGATTGAAACCACAAGAAGCACATTCATAAGGCTTCTCCTTCCGTACACTACAGCTCAGCAGCGAACAGGGATGTCCCGTGAACCGCGAACTGGGGATTACGCGATCCCGTTAGGGCCAATTACGAATTGGGAGCGAGCCCGATCAAATCTGTGCCAGCAACGACTTAACGGCTCCAACTATGGCATTTCGATCAATGCCGTAC
The DNA here is from genome assembly GCA_035259295.1 of Blastocatellia bacterium. Lineage (GTDB taxonomy): Bacteria > Acidobacteriota > Blastocatellia > UBA7656 > UBA7656 > Onstottus_A. The sequence continues at coordinate 4,403 of DATFWM010000032.1, forward strand.
GCCGCGAGCAGTTCATCGGGTTTGCCCGAGCGCGGAACTTCCCCCACCGCTAGTTGATGAACTCGTATACCGACAGGCGAAACCGCGCTGGCAACCGAATCTCCGATTCCGCCCCACGCGGCATGGTCCTCAACGGTAATGATCAGATTGTTAGTTTCGCTGCCCGCCTGCTGCAATGTCGCTTCGTCGATAGGTTTCACCGAAAAGAGATCGATCACGCGCACCGCTACGCCTTCAGCTTTGAGCTGATCATATGCAGCAAGCGCTTCAAACAGAGTGATCCCGCTTGCGACGAGCGTTGCCTTGTCGCCATTGCTTCGCTTGATTACCTTGGCGCGACCTATCGCGAACTGTTTATCTGCCGAATAAATCACCGGAGTCTTTGGTCTGCTTGTTCGGATGTAGACTATTCCCTTATGGTCAGCCGCGAGCCGAACCGCATGCTCGGTCGCGACCGCGTCAGACGGATACAACACGGTCGAGCCCTCGATCGCCCGCATCATCGCCAGGTCTTCAAGCCCCATCTGCGAAGGCCCGTCCTCGCCGATCGACACGCCGGCATGCGAGCCGCACAGCTTCAAGTTCGCTTGCGAGACCGAGGCCATCCGAATCTGATCATAAGCGCGAGTCAGAAAACACGCGAACGTAGATGCAAAAGGTATCTTGCCCATCGCGCTGAGCCCGACTGCCGCTCCAACCATGTCTTGCTCGGCGATGAACGATTCAAAGAAGCGGTCCTGGTGCGCCTTCATGAACTTTTCGGAATAAGTTGAGTTCTTCGTGTCCCCATCGAGCGCCACGACAAGCGGGTTTTCGTCGCCGAGCCTGGCCAGGGCCTCGCCGTAGGCCTCACGAGTTGCGACTTGCTCCCCGTCTTTGTATTCACTTGGAGCGGTCGCGCTCTTGGCGGCCGTGGTTTCGCTGACAACATTGATTGCGCTTCGCGCCTCGGGCGGCTTCATCTTCAAACCATCGGCGCCAGCGACTCTTGGCTGTAACTCGGCGAGAGCGCGCTCAAGCTCGTCGCCTTTCTTGAGAGGCTTGCCGTGCCAGCCGTCTTTGTCTTCGATGAACGAAACGCCCTTCCCTTTCTTTGTTGCCGCGACAATTACGGCGGGCTTTTCTGTAACCGACATCGCTTCATCGAGCGCCGCGACGATCTCCGGAATATTGTGACCGTCGATACTCACGGAGTGCCAGCCGAACGCCTCGAACC
>DATFWM010000033.1:0-8139 GCA_035259295.1 Blastocatellia bacterium
CGCCCACAGCTTCAAAAAAAGCGTAGCCAGTCCGAGAAAGGACAGTGACCCGCCGACATCAGTAAAAGTCGTTACAAATACGGTAGAGGAAATGGCCGGATCGACGCCGACCTTCTTGAGCGCAACCGGCACCAATGTTCCGGCCAAGCCTGAGACCACGACGTTTAATACCATCGCTAGCGCGAGCACCAGGCCAATCCAAGCGTTGCCTGAAATCAGCAACCCGATCACCGCAGCGACTAACCCGTTTATTATTCCGTTTCCGATATCGACGATGAACTGTTTGCCGAGTATCCGAGTCACGCCTGGCAGCTCGTGAAGCGCCAGCGCCCGGATGATCACGGTCAGCGTCTGAGTCGCTGCGTTGCCACCCATTCCCATCGGAATCGTCACCAGCGCGGCGAGATACGCGTATTTCTCGATCTCCGGCGTGAATCTCGCAATCACAAACGCCGGCGCAAATGTGGTGGCAAGATTCACCAACAACCACGGCGCCCGGAGTCGCAACGATCGGCTCGCGGGCGTGGTGACCCTCTCTTCCGCAGTCACACCAGCCAACGCCAACAGGTCTTCGGCTACCTCATCCTGCAAAACGTCGATCACATCATCAACAGTTACAATGCCCACAAGTTTGCCTTCGTCGTCAACTACAGGAATTGCGAGCAGATTGTACTCGGCCACCAGTCGCGCCACTTCTTCCTGGCTGGCGCCTGTCTTGGCGCTAATTACATCCTGCGCCATGATTCGTTTGAGCTGAGTCGCCGGATGGGTGGTGAGCAGCTTTCGCAAGCTGACCACTCCGACCAGGTGATCACGCGTGTCGACGACGTAGACGTAGAACACCATCTCGAACTCTTCCGAGCGCTTTTGTAGCGCGGCCACGGCTTCCGCAATTGTGACCTCTTCATCAAGCGCGAAGTAGTTGCGAGTCATTATGCGGCCTGCGGTCCGCTCCTCGTGTTCAAGCAACTCGCGGACGTCTGCGGCCGGCTCGGTTTCCATCAGGGCTAGCACCTCGGCCGCCAAGGGCTCGGGCAGTCTCGAGGCGAGACTCGTCGCGTCGTCCGCCGGCATCTCGCTCAGAAGCTTTGCGATTTGATCCGGTTTGAAATCTTCTAACAGCGACACGCTGTCGCCGGGTGACATTTCGCTGATCACCTCTGCAACGTGAGACACATCGCTTTCGTCCAGAAGAATCTCGAACGCCTGGGTGCGCTCGGAGCCTCTCAACGCTGACAGAAGGCGCGCAACCTCGACCGGGTATGACTTGGCGAAAATCCGCGCCAGGCGCGAGCGCGCTCCTCGATGCAGAAGCTTCCGAACCACCGGCACTGCTATGGCCGAATGCAGCCCTTGTTTGTTACGTGTTTCCATCATGGTTCATCACCACATCTTTAAAGTTTATCTTTGACGCCGTAAGGGACGGCGTCTGCCCGCACTATGTGTCCGAAATGTTCCGAACCGCGCAGTTCGCCTTTCACATACACCATTCGGCTGCCGGTTTGCCGCGCCAAACCCATACGAAGTACTCGGTCAGAGGAGGCTCGCAGCCCAACTCACGCAAACGTGTGCTGATCTGACCTCGGTGATGGATTGTGTGGGTGACTACTTGAAGGATGGTATCCAAAATGGCGGGAGTTGCAGCGCCGCAGCCAAGCCGCGCTTCAGCCTTGCTCAGCAAACTTTCCGGCACGTGGCGATCAAGTGCTTGCTGGTCGAACTCAGAGATACCTTTGGCCTTGACATAAAAGGCGCGAGCCCACCGAGCAAGCGCGTTACTGTCCAGGCTGCTTCGCGGCGGCAATTCCTCACTCACTCCTCGCCAAACTTGTAAGAACCCATGCTGCGTGACGTGTACGTGATACAGGCGATCGAGCAAAAGCGAGTCGACGGCGGCCGCAGGCGAGGACAGGACAGTTTTCCAAATGAGAGCGTCCGCCCACTCCATGTGACGAAGCAAGTCAACGATTGCATCTGCAAGTGTCATGGTTTCATTCCTGGATTCCGACATTATGATCATCGGAGTTACGCGCGCCCTGTTCCAAATGAAACAAGTCGTGCACGACTCTGACCGCCCGTTCTGCTTCCTTATCGCTCACCACGCAGCTTATTCGAATCTCGGAAGTTGAGATCATCTTAATATTGATGCCGGCTCGTCCGAGCGCCGAGAACATTCTCGCTGCCACGTCAGGCTGATCCATCAGTCCGGCCCCCACGATACTTACCTTGCCAACGTCTTCATCGTCCAGCACGCTCTCAGCCCCAATTCGAGCAGCAGTTTGCTCGAGCGTTGCGCGCGCAACGGGCAGATCGCTGCGCTTAACTGTAAACGTGATATCGTTCACCGAGCGGTCCTCGTGGAACGCCTGGATAATCATGTCTGCAGCGATGCCGTGTGCTGCCAAAGCTCCGAACACTTCACCGGCGATGCCGGGGCGGTCAGGCACTTTCAAGATGGCAAGCCGCGCTTGGTCCCGATCCACGGTGACGCCGCTCACAGGTCGGTATATCTCCATCTCATCTGCTCCTTTGAGAATTGTTCCTTCGTGTTCAAGATCAAAAGTGTTCCTCACTCTGACGCGAAGCCGGTGCTTGCGTGCGAGCTCGACTGCGCGCGGGTGCAGCACTTGCGCGCCGACCCTCGCCATCTCGAGCATCTCTTCGTACGCAACCTCCTTCATCAAACGCGCGGTGGGCACGATGTTAGGATCGGCAGTGTACACACCGCTGACGTCAGTAAAGATTTCGCAACTTGAAGCTCCCAGCGCTGCCGCAAGTGCAACTGCAGTGGTATCTGAGCCGCCGCGTCCAAGCGTGGTGATGTCGCCTTCAGCAGTCATGCCTTGAAAGCCGGCGGCTACTACAACGCGTCCATCGTCCAGAAGCCGGCGAATCCGCTCGCTGTTTATGTCGATTATTCGGGCGGAGGTATGAGTGCTTTCGGTCGTAATGCCGAGCTGCGCGCCGGTAAGCGAGATTGCCCGCACTCCCAATTCATAGAGCGCCATCGCGAGGATCGCCGCCGAGATCTGCTCGCCCGTCGCCAGCAACGCATCGAGCTCGCGGCGGTTGGGCGATTCGCTCGCCTGCCCGGCAAGCTTAACGAGATAGTCAGTCGTATCGCCCATCGCCGAGACCACCGCGACGACCGAATCTTGCTCGGCCGCGCGGGCAATAATGCTTCCAACATTCTTGATGCGGGCAACGGACTTGACTGAGGTCCCGCCGAATTTTTGGACAATCATAAACGACCAGAGGTCAGCAGTCAGAGGGCAGACGATCAGAAATCAGAAGCCGAGTCAGAGGCGATTTCTGACCTCTGCCTTCTGACGTCTGACCTCTAGCTTTATTCAAACACTCGCAGTGTGACTCCTATTCTCTTCGTCGTCGCCTGCGCTTCTATTTCTTTGATTGCGCGAGCGATGTTTCGCTCGCTCGCCCGATGCGTGAGCAAGATTATCGTGGCCGGGCCTGACTGCGGCACACCGCGTTGCAACAAGCTGTGCAAGCTCACTTGATGTCCGCCCAGCGCGTGACCTATGTTTCCAATCACCCCTGGGCTGTCTTCCGTCTCAAGCCTTATGTAGAAAGCACTCTCGGATTCTTCGATTGAGCAGAGCGGCGACTCTTGTGAGTTGATCGCAGGTTGAAAGTACGGCGCGAAATCTGGAAGCCTCAACGCGCTGGCGAGGTTTATCAAGTCACCCACCACCGCGCTGGCCGTGGGCATCTGACCTGCGCCGGGACCTACCAGCATCACTTCGCCAACGGCGCTCCCGCTGATGAAGATCGCATTGTTCGCGCCTTCAACCGATGCAAGCAGATGATGACTCGGAACCAGCATCGGCTGCGCCCGCACCTCAAGACAACCGCTGCCGCGCCGCGCCAACCCGATCATTTTGATCCGATAGTCGAATTCGCGCGCCATCGCAATATCCAAATCAGACACGTGCGTTATGCCCTGGCGATGCACCGAATCTGCATCCACGAACTGCCCAAACCCAAGCGACGCCAAAATGGTGATCTTGTAGGCCACGTCGAAACCCTCGACATCGTTGGTCGGATCGGCCTCGGCGAAACCGAGCCGCTGAGCTTCGGCCAGCGCTTCGTCAAAAGTCTGGCCGCGCTCCTCCATCGCCGTGAGAATATAGTTAGTCGTACCGTTGAGTATTCCAGCGACGCTTGATATTTCGTTCGCTTCGAGGCCTCGTTGTATGGTCGAGATCAACGGAATGCCGCCGCCGACTGCAGCTTCGAACAACACCGTCACATTGTTGCTATGCGCGAGCTGAAAAATCTCCGCTCCGTGTCGGGCGATCATTTCTTTGTTGGCGGTTACAATGTGCTTTCCGTTGGCGATAGCTTGCTTGATCAACTCATAAATATGGGAGATTCCGCCCGCGACCTCGATTACTATTTCCACCTCCGGGTCGTTGACTAATTCATAAGGCTGGTCGGTTACTCGTATCGAGGACAGGTCGACATCGCGAGCCTTCGTCTTGTCGCGAACTGCAACCCACTTGATTCTGAAACGGCTATCGCTGGACAACAGCTTCACCACGCCAGTGCCGACAGTTCCAAGTCCGAGTATGCCGACAGTTATTCTTGCCATCGTGTTGTGCTCCGCAGATATCCGAGAGTATCCGACATGGCTCGATCACCGCAACTAGAGGGAACCACGGGGAGCACTGGGAACATTGGGAACACTGGGAACATGAACCAACATAAGCGGACAAGCGATTCCCTGCGCGTTTCCCGTACTCTCTGTGCTCCGTGTGGGTTTTCTTAAACTTTGACAACGATCATGGGGCGCGCCTAGAATGATTCACGCCTCATGTAAGGGCGGCCCTTCGTGGCCGCCCCTCTTCGCCCAACAGAGCGCCCCTAATGGTCAGGAGGGGCGGCCACGGAGGGCCGCCCTTACATGAAGCGCCAGACGCAAATGCGTATCACCAAAGTTTACACGAAAGCCGGTGATAAGGGTGAAACGTCGCTTGTGGGCGGAGCTCGCGTCAGCAAAGCCAGTCTGCGCGTAGACGCTTATGGCGAAGTTGACGAGCTGAATTCGATGATCGGACTTGCGCGAGCGAGGACGCAGGATAAAGAAATAGACCAGATACTGGGTGCGATTCAAAATGATCTCTTCACCCTCGGCGCCGACCTTGCAAGCCCTTCGGGGATTGATGTCCCCCGAATCGACGCGTCCTTCATCCAGACGCTCGAAGAGTGGTCAGACCGTTTTTTGGAACAAACCGAACCACTGAAGGAGTTCATTCTTCCCGGCGGTTCGGAAGCGGGAGCGACGCTGCACCTTGCGCGAACAGTGGCTCGCCGCGCTGAGAGGCGGGTTGTGGCTTTGTCTGAAGCCGAGGAGCTTAACCCGCAGACGATTGTTTATCTGAATCGGCTATCAGATTTCTTATTCATCATCGCCAGAGTCGTGAATCACCGCGCTGACGTTCCAGAAAAGATGACGAACTTCAGCAAAAGGAGGAAGGAGTGATGCGTGATTTCTGATCCGTGAAGCGTGATCCGTGATGAGTGAAAACGGAGAGACTGCCGTCACTGATCACGAATCACGAATCACGAATCACTCTTCATCATGCCCTGGTTCAAGAAAACCGATCAGCCGAGGCGGCCTGACGAAGGCGAAGAGCGAACCGTTCGAACGGAAGGATTGTTCGTGAAGTGCCAGGTCTGCGAAGAAATGCTGCTCAAGCGCGAGGTGGAAGAGAACCTGAGCGTCTGTCCGCGATGCGGCTATCATTGGCGCATAGGCGCCGTCGAGCGGTTGAAGCTCACTCTGGATGACGAGCAGTGGGATGAGTTGGATGCTGAATTGCGATCGACCGATCCGCTGAATTTCGCTGACACAAAGAGCTATCGCAAGCGCCTCCGCGAAATGCAAGAGAGCACGAAGCTGCTGGACGCGCTGATCACTGTTCAGGGCAAGGTCGGCGGCCATCGGGCAATTGTCTGCGCGATGGAGCTTTCGTTTGTGGGCGGATCGCTGGGCGCGGTCGTTGGGGAAAAGATCGCCCGCGCCATCGAGCTGGCAATCAAGACTCAGTCGGCGCTCATTATATTTTCCGCGTCGGGTGGCGCGCGCATGCAAGAGGGCGCGATCTCGCTTATGCAAATGGCGAAGATATCAGCGGCGCTCGCGCGAATGGATGAAGCCGGCCTCCCGTTTATATCGGTTCTGACTGACCCCACGACCGGTGGCGTGACTGCCAGCTACGCGATGCTCGGCGACTTTAACATAGCCGAGCCGGGCGCGCTGATCGGGTTTGCCGGGCCTCGCGTAATCGAGCAGACAATAAGGCAGAAGTTGCCGGAAGGGTTTCAACGCGCGGAATTCCTGCTCGAGCACGGAATGCTCGATGCGGTTGTTGAGAGGAAGGATCTCAAAGATTTCATCGTCCACTCCCTGGACTTCATGAGTCAGAACGGAATCCCACGCTCGCGATAGACTATTGATGGAATTCACAGAGTCGCTGAGGTATCTGTACTCGCTGGGTCACGAGGTTCTTGCGGCGAAGTTTGGGCTCGAGAGCATAACCCGCTTGCTCGATCGGCTCGGCAACCCCGAACGTTCATTTAAGTCGGTGATTGTCGCCGGCACCAACGGAAAGGGCTCGGTCGCGGCGATGATTGATTCGATCGCTCGTGTCGCCGGGCACAAGACCGCACTGTACACCTCGCCTCATCTGGTTCGCATTCAGGAGCGGATAAGATTCAACGGCAAGGAGATAACCGAAGCCGATTTCGCGCGGCTAGCTTCGATCGTTCGCGAGGCGAGTGAGCGCCTCGTGTCGGCTGGGGAGCTTCAAGCACTTCCGACTTTCTTCGAACAGGTGACCGCGGTCGCGCTTCTCTATTTCAACCAATGCGGCGCAAGACTCGCGGTCCTCGAAGTAGGCCTCGGCGGAAGGCTGGACGCCACAAACGCCGTCGACAGAATTATCTCCATAGTCACTTCGATAGAGTTTGATCATCAGAATCTACTCGGTAACACAATCGAGGAGATTGCCGGCGAGAAGGCTGCGATCATCGTCCCTGGCGCGCGCGGGGTGATCGGTCGTCAGCAACACGGAGCTGCCACCGAGGTTCTTATGCAGCGGTGTCTTGAAACGCGCGTGCTTCCAGTGTTCGCAAACGAGCCGGTTGGAATCACAACGAGTGACTTCGGTCGTGTAGCTTTCGATTACGAGTCCACGCACTCGAACTACTCGCGACTCGCTTCCGGTCTGCGAGGCCGGCATCAGGCCGACAATGCTGCTGCCGCGATAGAAGCAGCGGAGTTGTTGAACGAATCTGGATTCGCGATCCCGAGGGAAGCGATCATCAAAGGACTGCGCGATGTAAGCTGGCCGGGCCGCCTGGAGTTAGTTGATGACGAGCCTCTGGTTCTCCTTGACGGCGCGCACAACCCTGCAGGCTGCCGCGCATTGAGGGCGTTTTTGGATGAGTTTTGGGCCGGCCCTATTACACTCATCTTCGGCGCGATGAGCGACAAAGATATCGATCGCATGGCCTGTCAGCTTTTCGACGTGGCGCGGACCATTGTGCTGACACGAGTCAAAGACAGCCGCGCGGCCGACGGCAGTCGATTGGGAAAAGCAGCGCTCAATTCATCACGCAACGTCATTTTCACGGAAACTGTGAGACAGGCTCTTTCGTGGGCGCGCAGCGTGACCCCGCGCGATGGAATGGTCTGCGTTGTGGGATCTCTGCATCTTGTTGGTGAAGTGAGGAAACTGCTGGAAGAAGCCGATGCGCAGAGCGCTGCGATGTGAGAAATGATCCGTGATGCGTGATCCGTGATTTACGATCGGTGATCCGTCGGTGATCACGTATCACGCATGACGGATCACTCTTCTATGTCACACGAGCTAATCAAGCGAGACTACATTTATCGGGGCAAGGTTCTCGACCTGTCCCTGAACGGATTCATGTCGAGAGACAAGGGAGAGGTCCAAATTGAAATCGTTCACCATAACGGCGGCGCTGGGGCGTTGCCGTTGTTTGAGGACGGCAGCGTTGGGCTTGTGAGGCAGTGGCGTTATCCGCTAGGACGTTATTCGCTGGAAATTTGCGCAGGTCGAATCGAACGAGGTCACACCCCCGAAGAAACCG
>DATFWM010000034.1:0-3861 GCA_035259295.1 Blastocatellia bacterium
GGCTTTACTCCGGCATCCCTTCGGAATTGAACCGCCCACGTCGGTGCGCGAAAGGCTGCGATGGTTCGCCTGGCTAATGGTAGAATGCAGTCGGTCGAGTTGACTTGATGGGCACTTGGATCTTAATTAGGTTCCGAGCGAAGCAGCGTGTAGAAGGTGATTATGACGTGGTCATACTTGAATTGTTGCGCAGCGAACTTTTCAAGCTCCTTGATTTGATCATAGGTGGTAATCTGCGGGTGCGACGCAACTTCAGCATTCACATATCCATCTCGGCCGTTGCTCTTAAACCACCCGGAGAAGAAGTAGACGTATTGCATGGGGCGATAGCTTGCAACTTTCGATCGAGATTAACAACCCTCATGGCCCATTCCTTCACCGTGTTCCATTCCCGGATGAGCCCGTTGCCGTGGATTGTGATGAAAAGAGGGATTAGATCCAGTCTCTTATTCGTTCTTCTGCTTCTGCCGCTTCTCGGCTGCGTCACTGCCCCGTCTACGGAGCAGTCTTCGACATCCGAGAGGCAGAAGGATTCATCCGCCGATCAATCGGCCACCCAAGCGCAAGCACCGCAGGCCACTGAAGCGCCCAGGTATTCTGGGCCAATTCAATTCACCGACGTCACCTCGCTGGCGGGCATTCACTTCAAACATAACAGCGGAGCGTTCGGGAAAAAGTATCTTCCTGAAACCGTCGGATCCGGGTGCGCCTTCATTGATTACGACAACGATGGCTGGCAAGATATCCTGCTAATCAACTCGATGAGCTGGCCGGGGCACGCCGGGTCTAAGTCTTATCCCGCGCTCTATCACAACAACCGCAACGGCACTTTCACCGACGTGACTAAAGAAGCCGGGCTCGCGGTCGAGATGTACGGTATCGGGTGTGCCGTAGCCGACTACGACAACGACGGTTTCGACGACATCTACATCACATGCCTGGGAGCGAATCATCTGTTCCGGAATCTGGGCAACGGTAAGTTCCAGGACGTCACCGCGAAAGCGGGCGTTAGCGATCCCGGCTTTTCAACCAGCGCTATCTGGTTCGACTACGACAAAGACGGAAAGCTCGATCTATTCGTTTGCAACTATGTCGAGTGGTCTATTGACAAGGATCTGTTCTGCACGCTCGACGGCAAGAACAAGTCCTACTGCACGCCCGAGTCGTACAAGGGCCAAAGCTCGACGCTCTATCACAACCGAGGCGACGGCACTTTCGAGAACGTGACGCAACGCGCGGGCTTGTACGATCCCACGAGCAAATCGCTCGGGGTGGCTATGCTCGATTACGACAATGACGGCTGGCCTGATCTGTTCGTAGCTAACGACACTCAGCCGAACAAGCTTTATCGGAACAATCACGATGGGACCTTCACCGACAACGCGATGACGGCGGGCGTGGCGTTCAGCGAGGCAGGCGTCGCGCGTGCGGGCATGGGGGTCGACGCCGCGGACTACGACGGGTCGGGCAGGCAGAGTCTGATCATTGGCAACTTCTCGAACGAGATGATGGCGCTTTATCACAACGAAGGCACGGGGTTGTTCATCGACGAAGCGCCTACTTCGACGATCGGCAAAGCGTCGCTGCTGACGCTGACGTTTGGGTGTTTCTTCTTCGATTACGATCTCGACGGCTTGCCGGACATCTTCGCTGCTAACGGGCACGTGTCGGATGACATCAACAAGGTTCAGCAGAAGGTGACTTACGCCGAGCCGCCGCATCTGTTCCGCAATCTCGGGAAGAAGCGATTCGAGGAGGTGACGACGAAGCTTGGCCGGGCGATGCAGCAAGCGATGGTGGCACGCGGCGTGGCTTACGGCGATTTCGACAACGATGGAGATCTCGATCTGCTGATAACTTCAAACAACGGCCAGGCGCGTCTGCTTCGCAACGACGGCGGCAATCAGAACAACCTGCTTCGAATAAAGACTCTCGGAACGGCTTCTAATCGCGACGGCATTGGAGCGAAGATCACCTTGAGAGTGTCGCCCCAACAGAAGCTCTGGTGCGTGGTCAAATCAGGATCGAGCTACGCCTCGCAGAGCGAGCTGCCGGTAACGTTTGGGCTCGGCAAAACAGAGAAGGTTGCAAGCATCGAAGTCGCCTGGCCGAGCGGCCGCGTTGATAAGCTGCAGGATGTGAGCGCGAATCAAGCCATCACCATTCAAGAAGGCAAAGGCATTGTTACCAGCCAACAGATTGTCTTTTCAAGACCCTGAGGCTGATCACTTCGACGTTGGCCCCTTCGACACGTCAAAGCAGTCGTGCGATAATTCCCGCTGATGCAACTCGCAGTCAATCGGGCTCGGGCGACAATTTCAGTCATCATCCTACTGGCGACAACCACCTTGGCTTCGGACTGGGACCGAGGCGTCGCGCTCTACAACAAGGGCGACTACAAGGCTGCGCTCGCCCAGTTTCAAGACATCGTGATGGAACGCGCCGACGCGGCGGGCGCGTGGTATTACATAGGCTTGTGCGAATTCAAGCTCAAGCGCTACGACCGCGTCGAGTTGCCGCTTTCACATGCGATCGATCTGCTCGAGATTCAATCTCCATCAAGCCCTGACATCGCCGGTGCCTGGTACACGATCGGCGTCTCCCACTATTTGCAAGCTCGTTACGACAAAGCCCTCGATCCGCTCGAACGCTACATTCAGATCAGCTCGAAAGCGAAGCGCGAGATTGATCCCAGCGCTCGAACTGCGCTCGCCCGGTCGTATTTCTTTCTCGATCGCTACGATGAAGCGCAATCTTTGCTCGCGACGACAGTCAACGAGAAATCACCAAGCCACAGCGCTGAGCGAGTAAAAGAGAACGCAGCAAACAGCTACTATCTGGGCGCGATTTATTTCAAGCGCGAAGATGACGACCGCGCGATCGTCGTCTTACGCGAAGCTGTTAAAGGCAATGCTGAAGACACGGCGGCGATGGAATTGCTAGCTGAGAGCTTGATGCGCAAGGCGCGCAAATCAAACTCCGACGCGCGGTGGTTGGAGGCCGCCGAAGTCGGTGAGAAACTCAGGGCCGTTCGCGACGACTTGAAGACGGCTAACATTTTGGGTCGCGCTTATCTTGGCGCGAAGCAGTTCGCGAGCGCTGTCGCGCCCCTCGAGAAGCTAGCGCGCGCGAACACTGACAACGGCCAGGCCTGGCTCTATTACGGAATTGCGTTGTCGCGAAGCGGCCAGATGAGAAAGGCGATGGAAGCGCTCGAGATTACGATTCAGTTGACTCCGGATTCCATCCCAGCGCTCTCAGAGTTGGGTTACGTTTACGAAAGCGATAAGCAGTATCAGCAGGCGCTGCGAATCTACGAGAAGGCTTATGCGGCGTCGGGCGATCCTGCGATGAAGGCTACCGTCGAGCGAATTCGCGCGCTGGCAGCTCAGCAGCCGTAGCACAGACTTCAGTCTGTCGAGCCCACAGATTAATGGGTCGCTCAAGAGCCGAACGAAGCCAAGGCGTCCTCCTCGTTGTCATAAGTCTCGAAGACCGTGATGAGTTTGGTAATGGCGAGAAGATCCTGGATTCGTTTGGTCAAATTCACCAGCTTCAGCTTCCCGCCTTCGCGGTTGGTGGTGGTGTAGCTGCTGATGAGCGCGCCCAGCCCCGCCGAATCGATGTAGCTCACCTCAGCCAGGTTTAGTAATATCCGCCGCTGCCCGTCGCTCAGCAAATCTTTGATTCGCTCTTTCACTTGCATATCACCTTCGCCCAGCACAATCTTGCCGGACAGGTCCAGAATGCTGACTCCTCCAACAACTCGCTCCTTGATGTCCATAGCGCCTCCTAAGCCTGTCTTGAGGTTGGGAAATTATCATAGCGGTCCGCGCAGGTAAAGGAGAGGCGGGAAGGCCA
>DATFWM010000035.1:0-4604 GCA_035259295.1 Blastocatellia bacterium
CATAGCCGAACGTTATGCTAAAGAAACGAGCTATCAACCTCACATCTTTTCGGACTCGTCGCCAGGCGCTGCCGCGTTCGGCTATCTGAGATTGAAGAATGTATAAAGAAAGCTAACGATGATTCTTGTTACCGGCGGGGCGGGTTACATAGGCAGCGTTACGGCGGAGCTGCTGCTCGAGAGCGGCGAACAGGTCGTTGTACTCGACAACTTGTCTCGTGGCTATCGCGCGGCGGTGCCTGCGGATGCGCTCTTTTATCAGGGTGACATCGGTGACCGCGAGCTGGTAGCTCGCATCGCGCGAGAGCACGAGCTTGATGCATGCATTCACTTCGCGGCATTCGCTTATGTGGGGGAATCGGTCGCCGAGCCGGCGCGCTACTTTGAAAACAACGCTCAGCAGGGAATCGAGTTGCTCGGGGCGCTGCTTGGAGCTGGAGTTAAACGGGTAGTGTTCTCTTCAACCTGTGCCACATATGGCGAGCCGCGAGAAATCCCTATTCCCGAGTCGCATCCTCAACAGCCAACCAATCCCTACGGCTGGTCGAAGCTGTTGATGGAACGTATTCTGGAAAGCTACGATCAAGCCTACGGCATGAAGTTTGTTGCTTTGCGCTACTTCAACGCCGCCGGCGCGACCGAGCGACTGGGTGAATGGCACGAGCCGGAAACGCATCTCGTCCCGAACGTTCTGTCCGCGGCCCAGGGGCGCATACCAGCAGTGTCCGTGTTCGGTAACCATTATCCTACACCAGACGGTACGCCGATCCGCGATTATATACACGTCGCCGATTTGGCGTCGGCGCACGTATCAGCGCTCGAGCATCTGCGCGCAGGAGGCGTTTCCGAGCGCATCAATCTCGGCAACGGCAAAGGGTATTCTGTGCTTGAAGTGATCGAGACTGCGAGACAGATAACCGGACGAGCGATTCCGACCCGCATCGAGCCGCCGCGTCCGGGCGACCCGTCTCGATTGGTGGCGAATGCCGAGAGGGCCCGCGAGGTTCTGGGTTGGGACCCAAAGCGCCCGAAGCTTGAGGACATCATTCGCTCTGATTGGGAGTGGCGCGAGAAGCATCCGCGCGGATACAGCTCAACTTGAATTGCATTGCGAACAAATCAAGCTAAGTTCGTAGTCCGGCCTTTAGGCGGAACTTTGTAAGCACTTGTGTACGTTGTATCACGAACTTCCGCATAAAGGCCGAACTACGAACGCTTCACAGGAGGATTATGAAGACTTTTCGACTGACGCTCGGTTTATTTTTGCTGGTTAGCTTGATGGCATTTGGCTGCTCGAAAGGTGGCGGCTCTGCAGACAAATTCAAAGTTGCTTTTGTCACCAACAACGCAGCCGATTTTTGGACCATCGCTCGCCGAGGTTGCGAGCAGGCCGAGTCGGAACTTCCCAACGTGCAAGTCGAGTTCAGGCTTGCCTCAGACGGAACCGCAGCCGAGCAACGACGCATCATTGATGATCTGATGGCGAAGGGGGTTTCGGGAATCGCCATCAGCCCGGTCGATCCGAGCAATCAAACGCAGATGATCAACGACCTCGCAAAACAAATCCTGGTCATCACCCAGGACAGCGACGCGACCAATAGCGATCGCGCGTGCTATCTCGGCACCGACAATCGAGCTGCTGGCCGCCAGGCCGGACAGTTGATCAAAGAGGCTCTCCCTCAGGGTGGAAAGATAATGATCTTCGTCGGCAAGATCGATGCCCAAAACGCTCAGGACCGGTTCAACGGAATCAAGGACACGCTCGCAGGATCAAACATCCAGATCATCGACGTGCGCACCGACGACGCCGACACGGTGCGAGCCAAGGCGAATGCCGCGGACACGCTGGTCAAGTACCAGGACATCGCGGCGCTGGTCGGGTTGTGGAACTACAACGGCCCGGCGATTCTGGGGGCGGTCAAGGATGCCGGTAAGGTCGGGCAAGTAAAGATTGTTTGCTTCGACGAAGACTACGTCACACTCGCGGGAGTCAAGGAAGGCTCGATATACGCCACGGTCGTGCAGCAGCCCTATGAGTTCGGCTATCAATCTGTGCAACTGATGGCGAAGGTCCTCGCGGGCGACCGCTCAGCAATTCCGGCAGATAAACTGAAGATAATACCGACTCTGATCATCAACCGGGACAATGTTGATGAGTTCACCAAGAAGATCAACCAGCTACGCGGAAAGTGATTGATGTCAACTCCCATTCTTCAGATGAACGGGATCAGCAAGAGTTTTCCCGGCGTCATTGCGCTGGACGGCGTCGATCTCGAAGTCTATCGCGGCGAAATTGTAGGCTTGGCCGGTGAGAACGGCGCCGGCAAGTCGACGCTGATGAAGATCCTCGGCGGCATTTACCAACCCGACGCAGGAACTCTCCACATCGACGGTCAAGAGATTCAGATCCGCTCGGTCTCGGACTCAATAAGCAAAGGGATCGGTTTCATTCACCAGGAATTGAACGTCCTGGATAATCTCGACGTGGCTGAAAACGTGTTCCTCGGTCGTGAGCCGGTCTGGGGAGGACCGCTGAAGCTTTTAGACAGGCAGAAGATGCACGCGGAGGCAGACATCTACCTCAAGCGACTGGGTCTGGACATCTCGAGCCGGACGCCGGTCAAGGAGCTTTCGATCGCGCATCAACAAATGGTCGAGATTGCTAAGGCGCTGTCGTTGAACGCGCGAATCCTGATAATGGACGAGCCCACGTCCAGCCTTACGCTTACTGAGACTGCGCGATTACTCGAAGTAGCGAAAGAGTTGAGAGCCCAAGGCGTGAGCGTCATTTACATTTCTCATCGTCTGGGCGAAATCTCGGGGCTTGCGGATCGAGTGGTCGTGCTGCGCGACGGCCGCAACGCAGGCACCCTCAGCGGCGAACAGATCGACCACGACCGCATCGTCAGGATGATGGTGGGCCGCGACCTCACTCGGTTTTATGCTTACGCGCCAACGTCCGGCGAGTCTGGTTACTTCAGAGTCGTGAACCTCCGCACGCGTAGGTACGCGAACCATGCGGTCTCATTTGATGTGTGCAAGGGCGAGATCCTGGGGCTCGCGGGTTTAGTCGGCGCGGGACGATCAGAGGTCGCGCAGGCGATATTCGGCGTCGACGCGGTTAGTGGTGGAACAATGTTGCTTGAAGGCAAGCCGCTCGAAATTCGCTCGCCAAAGGACGCCATATCGAATGGTATCTACCTGGTATCGGAGGATCGCCGAAGAACCGGTCTTATTCTAGAGATGGCGCTTCGGGAGAACGTCACTCTGCCTTCGCTAACCGGATACGCCGCCGCCGGATTGATCGATCGAGTGGCCGAACGGAAAGTCGCCGGAGAAATGTGCGACAAGTTGAATATCAAAGCCCGCTCGATCGAGGCGAGAGTTGCGAACCTGAGCGGCGGCAATCAGCAGAAGGTGGTGCTGGCGAAATGGCTGTCGCTGAATCCAAGGGTTCTGATCTTCGACGAGCCGACGCGCGGAATTGATGTTGGCGCAAAGGCGGAGATCTATCAGCTTATGCGTCAACTCGCCGAGAGAGGCGTGGCCATCATTATGATCAGCAGCGACATGGAAGAGGTGCTCGGAGAGAGCGATCGTGTAGCCGTCATGCACGAAGGCGCGATCACGGGAATCCTCGAACGGGACGCTTGTAGCGAAGAGGCAATAATGCGGCTGGCGGTGGGTCAAAGAATCAACTGACTCTCAAGGCTCGAACCTGGCTGCCCGGCCTAAAGGATGTTCGGTTGCTTTCGAGCGGATCACTTGAGTGAGTGTCGAATCGCTTTTTCATCCGTTCGGAACGTTAAGCGTTCATGAGCTTGAGCGCGCGGGAGCGTATCGGGTCTATCAGGATCCGGCAGATTTACTCCGTCACCTGGACGAGGTAGGAGTCAGAACCTCCAATTGAGCGCGATTCAAGGTGAGCCGTGCAGGACTCGAGATTGAGAAAAAAGCAGCTTCTAGAAATAGTCTCTCAACTCTGCAATCCGGTGCTGAGCCAACATCTGCACCGCTTGCGCGTGGTTCGTGCAACAGCTAGCTCTTATCGCTTACTTTTGAGCCCTCTTTCTGTGTGGTCGAGTCTTAGAGCCCTCGGACGCCAATAGTGACGAATAAGAGAAAGACCGCCGAGTAAATGATCTCAAGCACGCCGACTTGTTTCAGACTCGCTTGCTTCGCTGGCTTTGCAAGCAGCCAGAAGGCTCTCGCCAGCACCGGACCGAATGCCATCAAAACGAAGACATTCGTGCTTCTAGTAATAGCAAGAAGAACCAGCGCCGTAATCAGAAAGAGGTGATATAGAGCGCAGCGACGCCATGACCGCTTTCTGAGCTCCTCACGTCTGTGGTTCAGTGAATGAACTCGCAGCTTCACGTAGAACACGCTGCTCGTGAAGTAGAGAATGCACAGCGCCCACAGCAACAACGCACTGCTGCCCCACTCACCGCGACAAACATAGTACGCCGTCGGCGCGGTAAGCGTGAGGCCCAGGATTGCAATCGTTTCACCCATCACTGTGCGGTCCTCGTGCCTCATCGCCTGCCAAGCGTTGAACGCCAGCAGCATTGCGGTGAACATTGCAACCGGCACCAGCCACACAC
>DATFWM010000036.1:0-4829 GCA_035259295.1 Blastocatellia bacterium
CAAGAATCAATATCGTTCCTTCTTTCATAACAAGCCGGAGAACATCCGTCGGCCGCGCGCCGAGCGCCATTCGTATTCCGATCTCGTGCGTGCGCGCGACGACACCGTGAGCCATCACACCGTATATGCCGATGGCCGAAAGCAGCAGCGCCAGGCCCGCAAACAACCCGAGCAGCAAGGCAATGAACCGCGTGCGCGAGGTGACTTCAGCGCTGCGTTCCGTCATCGTTAGCACTCGCGTAATCGGCACATTACGATCCAGCGCCAGCGCTTCGCGGCGGATGGCAGCGACCATTGCCGATTTGTCAAGCGACGAGCGCACGATCAGCATGGAAGCGGCATCGGTCGGCTGCAAAGCTGAGAGGTAAACCTCAGGGCCGACTACTTCTTCGATCTTGCCATATTTCGCATCGTCAACTACGCCAACTATCTCTACAAACTCTTCGGCGTTGCGATACGCAGCGTCAATGTAAGGCTTGATGCGCTTGCCTAGCGGATCTTCATCGCCGAAGTAGCGCTCAGCGGCGGCGTGATTTAGGACGGCGACGCGCGGCGCGCCGATCCGGTCCTGCTCGGCGAAGACACGCCCGCGAATCAGCCGGATGCCGAGCGTGGCAAAATAATCCGGCCAGACGCTGTGCATGCCGACGACAACCTGTTCAACCTCAGGCTGGCCTTTAATATCCATAACCGTCATGCTGGAAAAGCCGAGCAGCGGCGCAGTCGAGCCGAAGCTCGCCGACTCGACGCCAGGCATCGCCCGCACTCGTTCCAGCAGTTGCTCGTAAAAGTCCAGCTTTACATCGCGACCGAACAACGACATGGTGATTACGCCTTCGGGCACGAAGCCGAGACGGACCGATTGCAACCGCAAGAGGCTCCTAATCATGAGCCCGGCGCTCGCCAGCAGCACGAACGATAAGGTGATCTGCCCTACGATGAGCAAACTGCGTGTCGACAACCGCCGCGGGCGAGAGCCGGCTGCTGAACCGCCCGCAGTTTCCTTGAGCGCCTCGATGAGACTCGGACGAGAAGCCTGCGATGCCGGCGCGAAGCCGAAGATCACCCCGGTTGCAAGCGCCAGCAGAAAGTTGAAGGCCAACACTCTACCGTCAATGTGAATCTTGAAGAAATCGAATGTGCGCGTGTAGCTGGTCCAAAATCCGGCATTGTCGCTGGGCTTGAAGCCGGTCAGCAAATCGACCCCCCAATTTGCGATCAGCAAGCCGAGCGCGCCGCCGATGAAAGCGAGCAGCAGGCTTTCGGTAAGCAACTGTCGGATGATCTTAGCCCGGCTCGCGCCAAGGGCTAATCGAACTGCGATCTCTCGTTCGCGCGATACCGCGCGGGTCAGCAGAAGATTGGCTATGTTCGCGCAGGCGATCAGCAGCACAAAACCAACCGCTGCGAGCAGGATAAGGAATGAGCGACGCAACGCCGGGTCCACATTGGCGTCGCGCCAGGCAACGGGCGTCACCACCGGACGGCCTGCACCACCGGGTCCGCTCTTGGATGGACTGGGATAAACATTTTCGATCTGGTCGCTGATCGTCAGCATCTCTTGCTGCGCCTGCGCGATGGTCACGTCGGGTTTGAGCCGCGCGATCACCTCAAACCAGTAATTCCTAGCATTGCCGAGGATCCGTGGATAGCGCAGAAGCGGCGCATTGGTGACGGGAATCCACAGCTGGGCCGTGCCTTGTTGGCCGTTGAATCCGGCGGGCATGACTCCGATGATCGTGAAGCCATGTTTGTCCAATTCGATGGTCTTGCCGATCGCTTGCTCGACGCCGCCGAAGCGCCGTTGCCAGAGCGCGTAGCCAAGGATCGCAACCGGTTGCGCCGCGTCCTTGCGGTCTTCGTCCTCGGTGAACGTGCGGCCGATAAGCGGGTCAGTGCCGAGCAGTGTAAAGTAACTGGCTGACACCATCTCTGCCGGTAGACGCTCCGGCTCATCTGTGCCGGTCAGGTTGAAGCTGGCCTGATTGCAAGCGGCGACCGCCGCGAAGCTCTGACTTTGATCGCGCAAAACCTCGAACCGTGGATAAGACCACAGCGTCGGAGCTGCGCTCTTTTCCGAAGAAGGCGCGGCTTGAAAGACCTTGACGAGTTGTTCGGGCTGTCTGTAAGGCAGCGGTCTGAGCAACACAGCATTGACGACCGAAAAGATCGCGGTGTTCGCGCCGATGCCGAGCGCGAGCGTGATGACCGCGACTAAGGTGAAGCCGGGTTTTTTCAACAGGACCCGCGCGCCGTACCGAAGGTCTTGCCACAAACTTTCAAGCATATTGCTCCTCCTATTTGATCCCCAAACGACAGGTTCCTGGATCACTGTCAGTTCAACCCTTCGCAGTTCGTTAGCCAACCGCGGGTTTTCGCTTAATTCCGCCAACACGACACGCGACGCTTCTTTATCGCTTGCCCCGCTCGTGACCAACTCTGAGTAGCGCAGCTCCAAATGCTGAGCCAACTCTTCGACGATTTCGGCCTCGCGAGCCGGCTCAAGCTTCAGGCTCGCAAGTCGCTGGCTGATTTCGTGTTTCCAATCACGCATGTCTTCTCGTTCGTTCTTGCAAATGACTAATGACTAATGACCATTGACCAGTTCTTCATTCATACCTGAGCGCCACGATTGGATCCACTTTCGTAGCGCGGCTCGCTGGAAGATAGCCTGCCGCGAATGCAATCACGAGCATCACAACGACGGCTAGAAGAATCGTTAGAGGATCGGCGGCCCTCACGCCAAAGAGCATACTCGAAATCAGCCGGCTGCCAGCCATGGCCAACGGAATTCCGATCGCAACTCCGATTGCGAACAGCGACAGCGTCTCGCGCAGTACCATCCAGAGCATGTCTCTGTGCTCTGCTCCAAGCGCAATGCGAATGCCGATTTCTTTAGTCCTGCGCCTGACGGTGTAAGACATTGTGCCGTACAGCCCGATTGAAGCGAGGATGAGCGCCAGGGCGGTAAAGAAGCTCAAGAGAATTGCCAGCGAATGCTCGCCGCTAAGATATCGCGCCTCCATCTCTTCGCCTGCGGTTTTGATGTCCAGCAAGGCCAGGTCCTGGTCGACTGCTTGAATCTCGCGGCGTATCGACGGGACAACGCTTGCCGGATTCATTGCGGTGCGAACAAGCAATACGGCCTGACCCAACCACTCCGGTGGGGCTTGCGTGTAGGGAATATAGAAGCCCTCGTCGCCGCGTCCCTGGTCCCTGAAACTGCGTTTGACATCTCTTGCCAATCCGACGATCTCGGTCCCCCCACCCGACAAGCGCTCAAGGTTGATGCCTCCTCCCATCTGGAAGCTGAAATGTTGGCCGATAGGATCTTCATTAGGGAAGAATCTTCTCGCCGTGGTCTCGGTGATCACCGCCACCTTCGGAGACGTCTCGGTATCGGAACTCGAGAATTCTCTTCCCCGCAACATTGTGATTCCCATCGTTTCAAAGAAGCGAGGCCCGACGGGTCCTGTGCCCCTCGTGAGCGAGAACCGTGAAAGGCTGGCTGATTGCACTCCGGGTGTGGCAGTTAGCTTTTCGATGAGCTGCCCGTAGAGTCTTACTTCTCTTGCGTGGTCGTAGCCGATGAGCACGGGAAAAGTCCACATAGTTAGAACCCGCTCACGCTCAAACCCGGTGTCAACGGCGTTCAGCTCACGAAGCGTCCGGACCAGCAGCCCGGCAGCAATCAGCAAGGCGAACGACAAAGCCAGTTGCGATACGATCAGTGACTTCATCAGCCCGCCGTGAAAGCGACGCGATTGAGTTGCTCCTTCAGAGCTCTTGAGCGTTGAGTTGAGGTCAACTCTGGTCGACGCAACGGCCGGAGCGATTCCGAATACAAGGCCTGTTAGGATCGAAATCAAACCGGTAACAGCAAGTAGGCTCCAATTCAGCCTGAGGCCAAACAGGATCTGCGAAGACTGTCCGTATGAAAGCACGTGCACGAGCAAATCGACACCCCAGACTGCGAGAAGGAGTCCAAGCGCGCCTCCCAATGAGGCCAACAGAATGCTTTCTACCAGAAGCTGACGGACCAGCCGGCTTCGACTTGCGCCGACGGAAAGTCGCACTGCGATCTCCTTCTGGCGAGACGCGGCGTGCGCCAGCAGAAGACCGGACACGTTCACCGAGCAAATCAGCAGAACAAGACCGGCGACCGCCCAGAGGATTTTCAGCTCTGTGGCGAGACCATCGCCGGGCGTAGAATAACCTCTTAGAGCCGGTTTGAGCTCAATGTGCTGAGCGGCGACTTCCATCGCCTTGTCAGATGAGATTTGAGTACCTGCAGTTTGAGTGAGAAGTTGTTTATAGATCACATCCAGCTCAGTCCCTGCTTGTTCCAAAGTGACGTCCGATTTCAGCCTGGCGATGATTTCGAATTTGTT
This sequence comes from Blastocatellia bacterium, assembly GCA_035259295.1. Lineage (GTDB taxonomy): Bacteria > Acidobacteriota > Blastocatellia > UBA7656 > UBA7656 > Onstottus_A. Next base: position 4,392 of record DATFWM010000036.1, read on the forward strand.
GTGGTCCCTCAATGCAAGTTGACGCTGCATGAACATCGGCAGCGTTAGTTCCGCGGAACCACCTGCTACGTTCAGCCCGGAGAACTCGGAAGGTGTGACTCCAATTATGGTAAAAGCGATCTTTCCAACATATATGTTTTTTCCAATCGCTGAAGCATCTCGCCCGAAGCGCCGGTCCCAGTAGCCGTAGCTGATCACCGCAACCGGGGCATTCCCGGGTTGATCGTCCGCAGCAGTGAAGATACGTCCTGCAATCGATCGCACGCCGAGCATTTCGAAATACTCGCCCGAGACAAAATCTCCCCAAACCATCTCCGGTTCACCGTCAACAGTCACGCTGACGCGGCTGTCGTCCCGAGCAAAGATAGATGAGAACGAATTGTTCTGGTCTCTAATCTGCTCAAAGATCGAGTATGGAAAAGTCCCGATGGTGCGTCC
>DATFWM010000037.1:0-4537 GCA_035259295.1 Blastocatellia bacterium
CCCCCTTCGCCTTTTTGTTTCTTGTAGAACCCTTGCCCCGCCTTGTTACCGATCCAGCCGCGCTTGACCATCTCGCGCATGAAATCAGGAGGCACGAGCACGTCGCGCTTCTCGTCGTCGGGCACGGCCGCGTAAAGGTTCTCGGCTACGTAAAGCGCGGTGTCCAGCCCTACGATGTCCGTCGTTCTGAACGAAGCGGACTTCGGACGCCCGACAACCGGACCGGTCATCGCGTCGACTTCTTCAATCGAGTACCCGCCGTCCATCATCACCCGTACCGCGTTGAGCGAGCTGAAGCTGGCGATCCGATTCGCGATGAAGTTGGGCGTGTCCTTCGCGAACACAACCCCTTTGCCAAGCCGCCGATCGCAAAAGTCAGCGATCGTGCTGACGACTTCGGGAAGAGTGTCGGCGGTCGGGATGACCTCCAGCAGTTTTAGATACCGCGGGGGATTGAAAAAGTGCGTGCCGAGAAAGAGCTTGCGGAAATCGTCAGCCATGCCATCGGCCATCGATCTGATGGGGATGCCAGACGTGTTGGAGCTGACGATGGTACCAGCTTTTCGAAACCGCTCTACGCGCGCAAACAAATCTCGCTTGATTTCAAGCTTCTCAACAACCGCTTCGATGATCCAATCGACGACGGACACTTTCTCAAGATCGTCATCGAAGTTTCCGATCGCGACGAGACCGGCCAGCTTTGGCGAAAAGAAAGCTGCAGGCTTGATCTTTTTAGCGGCCTCGAGACCCGCGTTGACTATTCGATTGCGCACTTGCTTGCTCTCGACCGTAAGCCCGCGCAATTCCTCCTGTTTCGTTAGCTCTTTCGGCGCTATGTCAAGCAGTAGAACCTCTAGCCCAGCATTCGCGCAATGCGCGGCAATCTGCGCTCCCATTGTGCCGGAGCCAAGAACCGCAACTTTGTTGATTTTGTAAGTCACAACCCGTCTCCTCCCATTAACACCTCACCTTCAGTGAGGTGTCCGCCGCTCCAAGTGTTGAGCTTAACCGTTTTAACGGTTTCGAGCGTCGGCGGGAAACTGTTGAAACAGTTTCCAGAGCGTCGCTGCCTCGCCACACCTCGATGAATCGAGGTGTTAATGAGACCAGATTCGAGTGCTCTTTCCTTCACGCTGCTACTCAGACCACCACGACGCTTCGAGCTTCCTCTTCGTAAAGCTGATCGATCACACCTGCATACTTCCTCTCGATCACGCTTCGGCGAGGCTTCAATGTCGGCGTCAGCTCGCCCGACTCAATCGTGAACTCGTGTTCCAGCAACGCTACTTTCTTGACCTTCTCGAACCGGGAAAGCTCCGCCGTATACTTGTCAATCTGTCGCTGAATCAAGTCGATGATCCGTGGGTTGGTCAGAAGATCGGTCTGGCCATCATAATCGATCTTCTTCAACTCGGCATATGATCTTAGCAATTCCATATTTGGGACGATCAACGCCGAAGCGAACTTGCGCGCGTTGCCCACCACAACGACTTGCGACACAAAGCGGCTTGACTTGATCAAGCTTTCAAGCCGCTGCGGCGCGATGTATTTTCCACCGCTGGTCTTGATGAGGTCTTTCTTGCGATCTGTGATCACAAGAAACCCATCTTCATCGACATGGCCAATGTCTCCCGTTCGAAGCCAACCATCCGCGGTGAACGCTTCCTCGTTGTCATCGGGGCGGTGGTAGTAGCCCTTCATCACTGTGTCGCCTTTGACTAGTATCTCCCCGTCTTCGGCAATGCGAACGCTGACTCCATCGATGACCGGGCCAACCGTGCCGATTCGGTTTCGCGTTTCGGTGTTGCACGAAACTGACGGCGACGTTTCAGTAAGACCATACCCTTGAAGGATAGGCATACCTGCCGCCAAGAACTGGTACGCAATCTCCGGAGCCAACGGCGCCCCGCCGGAAATGAACAGGCGAATATTGCCGCCGAGGGCTTCGCGCCACTTCTTGAACACCAGCGCGTCCGCGATCTTGTGCTCAAGCGCGAGCAGAGTGCCGATTCGGTTTCGCCGATCTTTGCGTTCGGCCCAGGCTTTGCCAACTCCGAGCGACCATAGAAAGATTTGGCGCCTGGGAAATCCAGCGACTAGTCCTCGTTCGATGATCCTCGCGTAAATCTTCTCGAACATTCGCGGCACGCTTGTCATCGCCGCCGGGCGAACCTCCACCAGATTCTGAGCAACTGCGTCAATGCTCTCGGCATAGGCGATCGTTGCGCCGGTATGTGCGTACAGATACCAAACTCCGCGCTCGAATATGTGAGTGAAAGGAAGATACGTGAGAACGAGCTGATGACGGCCTTCCAGCTCAAGCCATCGCGCGCTGTTCAACGCGTTGGCAGTCAGGTTCTTGTGCGTGAGCATCACTCCTTTGGGATCACCAGTCGAGCCAGACGTGTAAAGAATGGTCGCGAGATCTTCGGGCGCTGCGGCACGCCGAAGATTCTCGTAAAGATCGGGACGTTCACCGTAGAGAGCTCGGCCGTTGTCGGTCACATCTTGCGCCAGTCTAACAGGTGAGCCAGGTAACGAGGAGTACTCGTCAAACGAAATAATGAACTCGAGCGACGGCAACCGATCTTTGATTGATAATACGTCTTCTAGAAGAGTCGATGACACGAAAATCGCTCTCGAAGCCGAATCCCCCAGGATGTACTCGACTTGCGAGCGGGCTTGTGTTGCGTAGATCGGCACGTCTACCGCGCCGATTGCGAGCGTCGCAAGATCGGCCAAATTCCACTCAGGCCGGTTCTCGGACCAGATTGCAACACGATCTCCACTTCGAACACCGAGCTTGTACAGGCCGAGAGCAAGTTCTCTCACGCGCTTTGCGACTTCTCCGAAGGTAAGCGAGCGCCAGCAACCCTCAACTTTGAAACGCAAGAATTCCGACTCGCGATAGCGCTCTACCGCTGAGTTGAACAACTCATTTAGTGTCGTTGGCTGGCTGCTCACCATCAATCCGTGTGATCCATTTTGCGTGCTTGCTTTACGCAAGCTATGCCGTTCAAGAAAACATCGAGCACTGGTTCGGCGGTCGAAACCAGGCTGTAACGCTTGCGGCTCAACACCCAATTGGTCGCCATTTCATCCAGCGCTCCGAATAAAACTTTTGCCGCGATCTTGGTGTTAATTTCGGGACGAAACACGCCGCTGAGTTGTCCCTCTTCGATGGCCCCGCGAATCAGATCGAGGTATTCGGCAACGCCAGTCGCGGAGAATTGCTCCATGAACTTTGTGGAGGACCGCAGCTCGACTTGAAACACGACTGCCAGGTTCCGGTCGCGCCCCAGCCGTTCGAGATGAGCGTGCACGATGCGCCGCAGCTTCTCGACAGGGTCGGTTGTCTCGGCGAGACTCGCGCGGCCGGCAGCCAGCGCCTCTTCCATGTAATAGTTGAATATCGAAACGAGTATGTCGTCTTTGTTTTTGAAGTAGAGATAAACTGTTCCATCCGCCACTCCGGCCTCGCGCGCAACGTCGGCGACTTTCGAGTTGAAGTATCCGCTCCCGGCGAAGACCTTGATCGCCGCGCGAAGTATCGACTCGTACTTTCCGTTAGCCTTTCGCGCAGAGTGAGCAACACGTTTGACCGAACTCATTGACCGCTCCGAAAACTGAATGATGGTTCATTCATCTTTTACACCAAACCACCCGCTCATTGCAAGCAGAAAATAGCCGCTGTCCCTCGATCGCAGTCCGTAGCTGGCTGCAAATTCAGGCTACGGACCAAGGACTACGCGCCACGCACTAGCCTTATGATCGTCTCTCCCTTTTTGCTATGATCAATCAGCGATGAGCGAGTCTCAGAAAGACCTCAAGAAAGAACTTAAGAGAAATCTCAGAGGTGTCGGCAGCGCGACCGTTGAGAGTCTTGTTAAGAAACTCAGCGCCTTGCCCTATGACCGAATGCTGCTCATCACCGACGTAAGCTTCGCCCTCGCGACTACGAACCTTCGAACGGCGGTTGAAATGCTCAAGGCTGCGCCGGATGTATCGCGACTGATCGACGCGAGCGACGTTCGAGTTTGGGCCGAAGTTGGAAAGCGGCTTTCAGCTACTAGCGCCGAGTCCGCCGCAAGCTTCTTCCAGTCGAGCGCCGCAATCCTTGAAGAATTACCTGAAGCAACGCGCTCCCCGGTGCTTAGGTTGATCAACAAACAAGCCGCCCTCTCGGCCAATACTGCGATTGAAAGCTTTAAATCTTCGCCGGGCATCATCGATTCGATCAGCTGCGCGGCAAGTGTCGAGCAGATCCTAACCATCTGCCTGGAACTCGCTCGCCATTCGGTGAAGCACAGCTACGATCTTTTCATATCTGCGCCGCAAGTCCTGTCACAGATCGAGACGCACGCAAACGAACAGGCTCGCTCATTGATTGACCGCGCACTCGTTTTGACTTCGTCATTCGCGTTCAGGTCGGGGGGCACGGCGGCCGAGTTTTTCGGTGAGCTGCCGACCGTTCTCATCGGCGCGGACCGAGCGTCAGTCGATAAGCTGTTCGATATCACGGAATCCTATCTCGACC
>DATFWM010000038.1:0-3942 GCA_035259295.1 Blastocatellia bacterium
GAGAAAAAAGAGCCCGACTCGAATCGACCCGGCTTGCCACGACACGACGAGCAGCAAACCTAACATCACCACCGTCGCCGTGACCCACCGCAAGAGATCAACCGCGCCTCGCTTCAGCACGGAGCTCTCGCGAAGAAGCACGTTCGGTTTTATGTGCCGGATGCGCAGCAGCGGAAGCGCCGAGAAGAGCAACGAGATCAAGATTCCTACAGCGAGTCCTTGCAGGGCGGCCCCGGCGCGAAGACCATAAGTCATGTACGCCGGCAGCTTATCCGAGAATACTTTTTGAATCAGGATCAACACCCCTTTGCCGAACACGATGCCGAGCCCGCTTCCAACTATGCCCATCGTGATGACCTGAGCGAGATAAGCAACCGTGACCCTTGCGCCTGTCGCGCCGACGCATTTCAAGACGGCGATGGTCTTTCTCTTCTGCTCGATGAACACCCGCGTCACGTTCGAGATGCCGATTCCTCCAAGCACCAAAATCACAAGGCCGGTCAGTGAAGAGTAATCCTCCGCGCGCGAGAACTGTTCGCTCAGGTTTTCTTGCGACTCCTTGTACGAGCGAATGTTGACCAGATCGTTCTTAAGCTCATCGCGAAGCTGGCGAACCAGCGGGCGAAGTTTGTCGGCGGGCGCCAGGAAAAATATCTTCCTGCGCGCGCGGCTGCCGAAGCCGGTCAACCCCGCGCCCTCGACTGCCGGTCGTTCGACGAACACGCGAGGCCCTATGCGAAACCCGCTTCCGCCTCCCGGCTCTTGATCGATCGTGCCTCGAATCTGAAACGTCGAGTTGCCGATCTTCACCTCGTCTCCGACCTGAAGCTTCAAGCGATCCAGAAGCGCAACTGAAACGACCGCGCCGTTGTTTTGAATGAGCGAATAATAAAACGAGTCACCGTTGGCCAGCTTGAATTCTCCGGCCAGCGGAAAACCCTGCTCGATTCCCTTCAACTCGATCATCATCGCGCCTTCGCGTGAGGAATCCGCGGGCCGAAGCATCGTCGGCGATTCAATTGTTTCGGTTCGCGCTACGGCGAGCGGCTGCGAGATGCGTTCGATTGCCGCGAGAGTTTCGGGGGTCCACGGGCGATTCGTATCAACCTGAACGTCGGCGGTCATCAGCCGGCGGGCTTCCGTAGTGATCGCGACGTTGGCGTTTTGAAGCATCGACCGCCCCGCGACGATCGCGCCGACGCCAATTGCGATGCACGCGAAGAAGAAGAGCAGCCTGCGCCACGAAGCACGAAGCTCGCGCCTCGCCATTTGCAAGATGAATCTCACGCGCCGCTCGCCTCCACGGTTCTTCTAGCAGGGTGCTGAAAACTCAGCTTCGTTCTCCACCAACCCTGCGTTGGTGGTTTGGAGATTGTCCAGCTACACAACGGGCGCAAGCTGCTGCCTCCACCGACCCTGCGTCGGTGGCGTAGCGATTGCCCAGCTAAACGCAACTTCCGCACGGACCTATAAGCCTCCCAGTCGTGGCTTCGTTCTCCACCAACCCTGCGTTGGTGGTTTGGAGATTGTCCAGCTACACAACAGGCGCAAGCTGCTGCCTTCACCGACCCTGCGTCGGTGGCGTAGCGATTGCCCAGCTAGACGCAACTTCCGCACGGACCTATTGAGCCTCCAAGTCGCAGCTCCACCGAATACAGGGTCGGTGGAGAAGAGTAAGCTTGTTCGGGCGTCGCTATTAGCCTCCCAGTCGCGGCCCCAGCGACACAGGGTCGGTGGAGGAAAGTAAAGGTGTTCACGCGCCGCTCGCCTCCACGGTCTCTTCTGAAGCTTCGGTTAAGTCAATGCGCCGCTCGCTACCGCTCGCGGTACTGTTCACCGCGCCGCCGTCGCTCACGACCCGCCCATCGCGAAGCGAGATTCGCCGGTCGGCCAGCGCGGAAAGCTCGTGCTCGTGCGTGACCAGCACGAGCGTGGTTTTGCGCTTGCGATTCATCTCCACCATCAGCTCGAAAACGTGATGCCCGTTGCGCGAGTCGAGATTGCCGGTGGGCTCATCGGCAAGCAGAATCTTGGGACCTCTCGCAAAGGCCCGCGCGATCGCGACTCGCTGTTGCTCGCCGCCCGAAAGCTGCGAGGGGTAATGATGCGCGCGCGCAACGAGGTCCACATCTTCGAGCAAGCCTTGCGCCCGGTCACGCGCGTCACGCACGCCGGCGATCTCCATCGGGACCAAGATGTTCTCCAGCGCGGTCAGCGAAGGAATCAGATGAAACGACTGAAACACGAACCCGATCTTCTCGCCGCGGAGCTCGGCGAGCGCGTCCTCATCCATCTCCGTGATCGCCTGACCGTCGATCCGAATCTCACCCGAGGTCGGCGCGTCGAGCCCGGCGATAAGCCCGAGCAGCGTCGACTTGCCGCTGCCCGAAGGCCCAACGACGGTGATGAACTGGCCGTCCGGAATCATCAAATCGAGCGAGTGAAGAATGGTGAGCATCTCCGCGCCCGAGGGAACTACTTTCGAGACCTTGTATAATTCAATCATGAAACGATTTCTTCTTTACCTCGTCCTGATCGCGATATTCGTACTGAGCGCCTGCAAGGGCCAAGCCTCTCATCAGCAATCATCGGCGCCGTCTTCCACTGGTGCTGTCTCTTCAAAGAGTTTACCGAAGATAGTCGCATTCGGCGATAGCCTGACGGCGGGCTACGGGCTCCCTCAATCGGCGAGTTATCCCGCGCTCTTGCAGACGAAGCTCGACGAGAACGGCTTCAGCTACGAAGTCGTCAATGCTGGCGTCTCGGGCGACACTTCCGCCGGAGGAGTGAGACGAATCGACTGGGCGCTGGATGGAGAAGTTCGCGTGTTGATTTTAGAACTGGGCGCGAACGACATCTTGCGCGGTCAACCGATTGACGAGATGAAGAAGAACCTGGCGACGATCATCGAGCGAGCGAAAGCTCACGGCGCGACGGTGTTGCTGGCCGGGATGGAAGCTCCGACGAGTTCCGGGGATGAATATCGCAAAGCGGCTCACGAAGCTTTTGTGTCACTCGCGCGAGAGTACCAGCTTCCGTTGATTCCGTTTTTTCTTGATCGCGTTGCGGGAATAGCGTCTCTGAATCAGCAAGACGGCATTCATCCTAACGAAGAAGGTACGAAGATCGTGAAGGAGACGGTATACCGTTCGCTCCGTCCGCTGTTGGATTGAGCATGCTACAGACATATACCCATCGCGCGTCGTAGCGGGCCAACTGATATACTTCTTGAGCGAAATTCTAGACTGTCTTAATCATGATCGATCGCCTGCACATCCGAAACTTCTCGATCATCGCGCATATCGATCACGGCAAGAGCACGCTTGCCGATCGCTTGCTCGAAGTCACCGGCGCGCTCTCGGAACGCGAGATGGCTGAGCAGGTGCTTGATGCGATGGACCTCGAACGCGAGCGCGGCATCACAATCAAGGCTCACGCCGTCAGGCTCAATTACAACGCCCGAGACGGGCAGCAATACGTGCTTAACCTGATCGACACGCCGGGGCATGTGGATTTCTCCTATGAGGTGTCGCGGTCGCTTTCGGCTTGTGAAGGCGCGCTGCTTGTTGTCGACGCATCGCAAGGTGTCGAAGCACAGACGCTGGCGAACACTTACCTCGCGCTCGATCACAACCTGAACTTGATTCCGGTGATCAACAAGATCGATCTGCCCGGCGCCGAGCCTGAGCGCGTGCGTGAAGAGATCGAACAGACGATCGGGCTCGAAACCGAAAACGCGTTGATGATCTCGGCAAAGATGGGAATCGGAATCGACGAAGTGCTCGAAGCGGTCGTCCGCGAAGTGCCGCCGCCGGCGGGCGATCCGTCGGCGCCGCTCAAGGCGTTGATCTTCGATTCGTGGTTCGACAGCTATCGCGGAGTCGTCGTGTTGATGCGTGTGATAGACGGCGTCATCAGGCCCGGGATGCGAATTCGCTTGAT
>DATFWM010000039.1:0-2465 GCA_035259295.1 Blastocatellia bacterium
GAAATGCTCGCCGACATCGACAAGGAGACCGTCGACTTCACTCCCAACTTCGATGAGTCGCTCGAGGAGCCTACAGTCTTGCCGACAAGGTTTCCGAATCTGCTGGTGAACGGCTCGGGAGGCATCGCGGTTGGAATGGCTACCAATATGCCGCCTCACAACCTGAGCGAAGTCATCGAAGCAACGATCTACCTGATTCAGAATCCGAATGCACGGCTCTCGACGCTGATGAACCTGATGCCGGGTCCGGACTTTCCAACAGGAGGATTCATCTACGGCCGCGAGGGAATCTTGAACGCATACAAAGACGGCCGGGGAATGATCATTATGCGCGCCCGGGCCTCCATTGATCGTGTGGGACGTTCGGGTGAACGCATGGCCATCGTCGTCACCGAGATTCCTTATCAGGTAAACAAAGCAAAACTGCTCGAGCGAATCGCCGAGCTTATCAACGATAAAAAGATCGAGGGAATCTCGGATCTGCGGGACGAATCGGATCGCGAGGGTATGCGCATAGTAATGGAGCTCAAACGCGACGCGATACCGGACATCGTGCTCAATAATCTTTACAAGCTTACGCCGATGCAGCAATCGTTCGGCGTGATCAATCTCGCAATTGTCAACGGTCAGCCTCGCGAGTTGAACCTAATCGACGCGCTGACCATCTTCTTCGAGCATCGACGCGACGTAGTGATCCGCCGGTCTCGTTATGAGCTGAGAAAGGCCGAGGCTCGCGCGCACATTCTGGAAGGCTTGAAGAAGGCGATTGACAACCTGGACGCGGTGATCGCGCTGATTCGCAAATCGAAGACCACGCCGGAAGCGCGCGAAGGATTGATGGCGCGATTCAAATTCACCGAACCGCAAGCTCGGGCCATACTGGAGATGCAGTTGCAGAGACTCACAGGCCTTGAACGGCAGAAGCTCATCGACGAGTACAAGGAAGTGATTCAGCGCATCGCCGAGCTCGAGGAGATTCTTTCGAACGAGTCCGTGCTCCGCAATCTGATCGTCAAAGAGCTGCGCGAGGTACAAAAGGAATTCGGAGACAAGCGGCGAACGGAAATTATCGAAGCCGGCGCCGAGCTTTCTCTTGAAGACTTGATCGCTGACGAAGACGTGGCCATCACCGTCACCCACGGCGGCTACATCAAGCGTACTGCCGTTTCGGTATACCGGGCGCAGCGGCGCGGCGGAACAGGCCGCAAGGGCGCAACTACAAAGACCGACGACGTGGTCGATCATATCTTCGTCGCCTCTACTCACAGCTACGTGATGATCTTTACGAGCAATGGACAGGTTTACCGTCTGAAGGTTCACGAGATTCCGGACGCGGCCGCAGCGGGACGCGGCAAGGCTATCGTTAACCTGGTAAATATACCGCACGGCGAAAAGTTCGCCGGGATTGTTCCCGTTCGCGAATTCGAAGAAGGCAAGTACGTGGTGATGGCAACGCGCAAGGGGACGATCAAGAAAACCGAGCTTTCGGAATTCGCAAACATTAGAAGCGGTGGGATCATTGCCATGGGTATCGATGAGGGCGACGAGTTGATTGCCGCAGAGATCACCGACGGCAAGAAGAAGATCTTTCTTGCCACACACGAAGGCATGGCGATCTGCTTCGACGAATCCGATGTGAGGCCGATGGGCCGGCCCGCTTACGGCGTGCGCGGCATCACTCTCGACAAGCGAGACTACGTCATCAGCGTCGCAGCGGTTGAGGACGACACTGAAATGCTTTCGATTTCAGAACACGGCTACGGCAAGCGCACGAAGCTCGAGGAGTATCGATTCCAGTCGCGCGGCGGCAAAGGCGTGATCAACATGAAGACCAGCGACCGCAACGGACTGGTTGTAGCCGTGCTGCCGGTGAATGACGACAGCCAGGTGCTGATCATCACCAGTCAGGGCAAGCTCATTCGCGTCGAAGCGAAGGGCATTCGGGTGTCGGGTCGTTCGACTCAGGGTGTTAAGCTGATCGACACGTCCGATGGCGACTCAGTGGCTTCGGCCTCGCTGATCGAGCGACAGCAGGATGCGACCGAAGAGGCGGAGAGCTAGGACGATGGAAGGACCGACGGGGAGACGGGGCGAGGAGGCGACTCTTTCTGATCACGCTCTCAGCCGTGGGTGTGAGCTTGGTATTCGGATTCGCGAGTGCGTGCCGGCGTGATGTGGAAAAGTCGCTGACCCGTGCAGTTGAGGCCTGGGACGCGGGAGACTATAAACTCGCCGCCGAAGAGTACGAGAGTTATCTCTATCATTATCCGACCGGCGAGAAGGCGCCCGACGCGCTGTTTCAACTGGCGAACATCTACTATTTCAAGCTGCGTCGTTATGATCAGGCTCGCGACAACTACTCGGCATTCCTTGAACGCTACCCTTCCAGTCCGAACGTACCGTTGGCGCGCGAGCGGCTGGCTGAAGTCCTGGCGGAATTGGGTCTCTCTTATGAAGCAATCGCT
>DATFWM010000040.1:0-4566 GCA_035259295.1 Blastocatellia bacterium
AGCCGCAAAGCCGAGCAGGAAATCGCAGACAAACGTGCCGATTATTTCGCCGCTGGAACGATCGTCGTGTGGGATGTTGATGTGCTGGTTGAGGAACTGATCAGATGCCATGCTTCTGATGATCCTGACAATCCAAGAGTGTTTCATCGCGGCGAGTCGGCCGATGCTGAACAGGCATTGCCGGGCTGGTCGATGCCGGTCGATGATTTGTTCGCTTAATTGATAATGCAAGCGTTTCTTCTGATCACGGATCACGAGTCACGCATCACGAATCACCTTCCGGGGGAGCTTCGCTAATGTCGAGGCTGAGAGTCCCAAGCGGGAGACCCCTTGAACCTGATACGGATAATGCCGTCGAAGGGAGGCCAACATGAAAAACACAAATCAATCCGATAACTCCGCAAGCGAGTTTAAGTTTCCAAAATCACAAAGAGTCTACGTTTCGAATGGCTCGCCGAACGTCCGCGTGCCGTTGCGCGAGATTAATTTGAATCCGACTAGCAGCGTGAGCGGCGCCCTCGAAGCGAATGCGCCGGTCCGGGTCTACGATACGAGTGGATCGTGGGGAGATCCCAAGATCACGTGCAGCGTGCACGATGGATTGTCTGCGTTGCGTCGCGAGTGGATCGTCGCGCGAGGCGATGTCGAAGAGTACGAAGGACGCGACGTCGTCCCGCAGGATGACGGTTATCTAACCGAGGGCGCTCGCGAATACGCGCTCGCAAAAGACAAAGGTCGCCTTGAACCTTTTCCAGGCGCTCGACGTCGGCCACTTCGCGCGAAGCCCGGCCACGCAGTTACGCAGATGCATTACGCCAAGCGCGGCATCGTCACGCCCGAGATGGAGTTCATCGCGATTCGCGAGAACATGGGTCGCGAGCGGGCGTTTGAATCCGCGAAGGACGACCGTGGCTCGCTGAACTTTCAGCACTTTGGCGAATCGTTCGGCGCAAAGATTCCTTCTTACATCACGCCCGAATTTGTTCGCGACGAGGTCGCTCGCGGGCGCGCAATCATACCCGCGAACATCAACCATCCAGAATCGGAGCCGATGATCATCGGTCGCAATTTCCTGGTAAAGATCAACGCCAACATCGGCAACTCCGCGGTCGCGTCATCAATTGAAGAAGAAGTCGAGAAGATGCGCTGGGCGATCAAGTGGGGTTCGGACACGGTGATGGACCTTTCGACCGGCCGAAACATTCACACGACGCGAGAATGGATCATTCGGAACTCGCCTGTGCCGATCGGGACAGTGCCGATCTATCAAGCTCTGGAGAAAGTCAACGGCAAAGCGGAAGAGCTGACCTGGGAAATCTATCGCGACACGCTGATCGAACAAGCCGAGCAAGGCGTCGACTACTTCACGATTCACGCGGGCGTGTTGCTGCGATACATACCGCTGACTGCGAAGCGCACGACGGGGATCGTCTCGCGCGGCGGATCGATCATGGCGAAGTGGTGTCTGGCACATCACGAAGAGAGCTTCCTGTACACGCGCTTCCGCGACATCTGCGAGATCATGCGCGCATACGACGTTTCGTTCAGCCTCGGGGACGGATTGAGGCCCGGCTCGATTGCAGACGCGAACGATGAAGCTCAATTCGCCGAGCTCGAAACACTTGCCGAGCTGACGAAGATCGCTTGGGACATGGACTGTCAGGTGATGATCGAAGGCCCAGGTCACATCCCGATGCACCTGATCAAAGAAAATGTCGACCGCGAGCTTGAAGCGTGCGGCGAGGCGCCGTTCTACACTCTCGGTCCGTTGGTGACCGACATCGCGCCGGGCTACGATCACATCACGTCGGCGATAGGCGCGGCGATGATCGGCTGGTTCGGCACGGCGATGCTTTGTTACGTCACGCCGAAAGAGCATCTCGGATTGCCTGACAAGCAAGACGTGAAAGACGGCGTGATAGCCTACAAGATTGCTGCTCACGCGGCTGATCTAGCGAAGGGTCATCCCGGCGCTCAGTACTGGGACAACGCGCTTTCGAAGGCTCGCTTTGAGTTCCGCTGGGAAGACCAGTTCAACTTGTCGCTCGACCCGGAGCTTGCGCGCGAGTTCCACGATGAGACTTTACCGCAGGAAGGCGCCAAGCTCGCGCACTTTTGTTCAATGTGCGGCCCGCACTTCTGTTCGATGAAGATCACGCAGGAAGTGCGAGACTATGCGGCTGCGCACGGCATGAAAGAAGAAGAGGCGCTAACGCGGGGAATGGCAGACAAGTCGCGCGAGTTCGTACAATTGGGCGCCGAAGTCTATTCGAAGAGTTGAGGGCGCGCTGCAATGATCTCTGCCGAAGAACTGGTAGGCGAGGAACAAGCCGAGTGGTACTCGATGACGCCGATGGAGCGTTGGCGGGAATCCTCCAAGCTGTGGGAAGTGTACCTTTCGATGGGAGGCTCGCTTGATCCCGAACCCGATACACAAAGTCCTTTCTTCGATCCAGAGGCGCCGAGTTCGCGCCCTGTTGATGGGCGGTCAGGCTTGCGTGTTGTACGGCGCGGCGGAGTTTAGCCGCGACATGGATCTTGCCATTCTCGCGAGCCCGGCAAACCTTTCTCGACTGCGCGCGGTCCTGACCGAGCTTAGAGCTGAAGTCATCGCAGTTCCAGCTTTTGAATCCAAGTATCTGCGCAAAGGTCACGCGGTTCACTTCCGCTGTCACGCTCCGGAAGTTAATGGATTGCGAATAGACGTTATGACGAAGATGCGCGGCGTCGACCCCTTTTCGAAGCTTTGGCAGCGACGAGTGACGCTGCGCGCGGAGGGCGGCAGTTCTTACGAGCTGATGTCGCTGCCCGATCTCGTGAGAGCCAAGAAGACTCAACGCGACAAGGATTGGCCGATGATCCGCAGACTTGTTGAAGCGGACTACTTCAAGTATCGCGGGCGGCCGATGCCTCAACAATTGCAGTTGTGGTTTCTTGAACTGCGAACGCCGGAATTGCTGATCGAGCTTGCTTCGAAGCATCCGGCGGTCTGTCGTAGATTGGCGAAGCGGCGTCCGCTGCTCAAGTTCGCCGCCTCAAACAACAGCTCTGGCTTGATCGACGCGCTTTCGGAGGAAGAGGAAGCCGAACGACTAGCAGATCGGAATTACTGGTCGCCGTTGAAGGCCGAGCTCGAACAGCTTCGACACGCGCGCTTGCGACGTGGGTGACGCACGAAGAATGGCAGAACATCGAATAGTCTCGCTCATTGCAAGCGCCACTGAGATCGTCTGCGCGCTCGGGTTCGAAGACCAACTCGTGGGGCGGTCTCACGAGTGTGACTACCCGCCGTCAGTCAAACAACTCCCTCAGCTAACCAGTCCAAAGTTTAATGTCGAAGGCGCCAGCGCCGAAATTGATCAACGAGTGAAGTCAATCGTTCAAGAAGCGCTGAGTGTTTATCGCGTCGACGCGCGCAAGCTCGAAGCCTTAAAGCCCACTCACATCGTTACTCAATCACAATGCGAAGTGTGCGCTGTAAGTCTGAGAGACGTTGAGCAAGCCGTCTGCCAGCTGACCAGCTCGCGACCTGTGATCGTCTCGCTCGAACCCAATTCATTAGCCGACGTGTGGGCCGATGTTCGACGCGTCGGTGAAGCGCTTGGCGCAAGTGATCGCGCAGAGCGGCTGATTGATGAACTTCAAAGTCGAATGGACGACATAGTCCAGCGCACACATTGGCTCGAATCAAATCCAACAATAGCTTACGTCGAGTGGATTGATCCGCTGATGGCAGGTGGCAACTGGATGCCCGAACTGATCGAGATGGCAGGTGGAGTAAACCTGTTTGGCGAAGCGGGCAAACACTCGCCTTGGATGACCTGGGATGAATTGGTCGCGGAAGATCCCGACATCATCTTCGTTTCCCCGTGTGGCTTCGACATTAAGCGCACGCTTGAAGAGATGCATTTGCTTAGCGACAAACCGAAATGGAAGGACTTGAAAGCCGTTGCGTCAGACCGAGTGTTCGTAGGCGACGGCAATCAATACTTCAACAGGCCCGGGCCGAGACTCGTAGAATCCTTGGAGATTCTGGCAGAAGTCATTCATCCGAATGTCTTCCACTTCGGTCACGAAGGCGAAGGCTGGGTTCGGTACAGCGAGCGGCTTTTAGCAGGCTGCTGAAAGACTGAGTTCATGCCTCCACCAACCCCGCGTTGGTGGTAGCACGACTGGGCAGGCTAAACCAACGGCCCAAGCTCTCGGGTTCCTCCATCGACCCTGCGTCGGTGAGTCGCGATTGCCGGCTAAAGGTTGCCACGCCGATTTTAGCTTCCCAGTCGTGCCTCCACCGACACAGAGTCGGTGGAGGGCGGCTACTTGTGCTCAGTCCTATAGCTAAACAATCGCCACTCCACCAACGCGGGGTTGGTGGAGGCAAACAGAGTTTTTCGGCAGCCTCCAAAAGCCTAAGCGACAACCCAGAGCTTGAACTCGAAACGCCGAGCGCTTGCTTTTCCTCTCACCCCAAAGCGAATATAAACATTTCAAACCGCAAATGAGCACTGTAACCCAATCGAGCGCTTTGGCTCGGGTCATCCTGGAACCACTCGCGCGCGACCAGGT
>DATFWM010000041.1:0-4975 GCA_035259295.1 Blastocatellia bacterium
ACCAGCATGTCCGCGGGAGTGGTCAGTGGCGCCGTCGCGTTGCTGATCGACGACCGCGATCATCTGAAGCCGTTGGAAGCGAGGGCGATTCTTGAATTGACGAGTTCGTTTATGCCGGAAGTCGGTTTAATCGGAGCCGGAGCCGGCGAAATTAACGTCTTGAGCGCTGCAACAAAACTCGACTCTGGCTGGTCTCTTAAGACGGCCGCGAGCTTCGCACTCAGTTCCGCGCTGAAGAACCTGGTCGGGGGATCAACGCAGGCAAGACTGCTCATCCTGCAGGCGAAGTTGAACGGAAACGGCTCGATCGGTCCGACGCAAATCATCTGGAGTGACCAGATCATCTGGAGTGACCAGATCATCTGGAGCGACCAGATCATCTGGAGCGACCAGATCATCTGGAGCGACCAGATCATCTGGAGTGACCAGATCATCTGGAGCGACCAGATCATCTGGAGCGACCAGATCATCTGGAGTGATCAGATCATCTGGAGCGACGTCCTGTCTAATAACTGAACACTTTCAGGAGATGTCATGAGAAGCGTAATTCTTTGGGAAGACTAAGCCGATACAGAAGGGGTCGCCGTGTCGTCACGTGCGGGCGGCGTCCCTGATGCGAACGTTTTTGGACCTCCAGCCGGCCGCTAAGGGCTATATATCGACGATAGTTGTCGTCGGTCTAGCGGTCATCGTCCAGTCGTTCTTCACGCTCGTCGCACATCCAATCCGGCCGGAGTGGTTGGTTCTCGCGGCTCTGACCCTCCTCACAGGCTCCTTCACAATCAAGGTGCCGTCGATGACGGCGCGCCTGACGGTCTCCGAGACGTTTGTTTTCGCATCGGTGCTCCTATTTGGAGTCGCATCAGGCACCCTGACTGTCGTTCTGGAAAATCTCGTCGTCGCCCTCTGGATAAGGGGAGACCGACGATCTCTCTACCGCGCGATTTTTAACATCGCTGCGTCCGCGCTCTCGATTTGGGTTGCGGCAACGGCCTTTTTCACTCTGGCACCAACAGGACCACTTCTCGACCACCCAGCGCAGCTCGGGGTCATCTTTGGTCCATTGGTCGTGCTCACTATCATCTTCTTTCTTCTGAACAGTTGGCTCGTCGCGATAGCCGTTGGACTTGAAAAGCTCCAATCTCCATTTCAAATCTGGTGGAACAACTTCACGTGGGTTTCGATTAATTACTTCAGCGGTGCGTCGGTTGCGGCTGTGATTGTGACGTACGCAAGCCCGCTCAACGAACGCGCGTTGTTTGGGACATTCGTCATAACCGTCCCGCTCCTGCTCGTTTGTTATTTGACATTTCGCACTGCCATGGCGCGCGTTGAGGACACAAACGAGCATCTTGCCGAACTGAACAGGCTGTACCTGTCGACAGTCGAAACACTCGCGATGGCGATCGACGCGAAGGATCAGGTCACTCATGGTCACATTCGGCGGGTTCAACTTCAGGCCGCGAATCTCGCTGTCCAAGTCGGAGTCCGCGATGGAAAGTTGTTAAAGGCAATCGAGGCCGCAGCGCTGTTGCACGACATGGGTAAGCTGGACGTACCTGAATATATCCTCAACAAACCTGGGAAGCTTACCGAGACCGAATTCGAAAAGATGAAGCTTCACGCCAGCGTTGGCGCGGATATTCTCTCCGCAATTGATTTTCCCTATCCAGTTGTTCCGATTGTGCGCCACCACCACGAGAATTGGGATGGCACCGGATACCCTGCCGGCCTTAAGGGCACTGACATTCCGATCGGCGCACGAATTCTCGCGGTAGTCGATTGCTTCGATGCACTCACGTCCGATCGACCATACCGTGCGAGACTGTCTGATGACGACGCTCTAGCGATACTGATGCAGCGGCGCGGCTCGATGTACGATCCGTTAATCGTGGATGCCTTTGCGAGGGTTCGCTCAACGGCGCCCAAAGACGTACCCCGAAACGGGCCGCCAAGCGAAGTACTAAATACGATCGCGCATTGGAGGCGCACGCCAAACACCGAACGGGAACCCACCACATTAGATGAGATCACGGCGAGCGCCGACGAAATGTTATCGGTATATGAACTCGCGCAGTCCATGGCGGGCCACGTCAGTATCAGCGATGCCGGCGACGTGATCGCAAAGCATCTCAGGAGGTTAATCCCCTCTTCGTTGTGCGTGTTTTATTTGTATGACCGGGCAGCTGACGAGCTCGAAGCCAGACACGTTGTCGGTGACGGCGCCTCGCTGATCCGAGGTATTCGAATCTCACTTGGGCAAAGACTCAGCGGGTGGGTGGCGGCTAATAGGCAAACAATATCGAATTCTGACGCAAGCCTCGACTTGGGCGATGCCGCAAAGTCCTCGGTCCTGCGACTGCGTAGCTGCATCAGCACGCCTCTTGTGTCGCACAACAATCTGATCGGCGTGTTGTCGCTATATTCGACAAAGAGCAATGGTTTCAACGAGGACCATCGAAGGATTATTGAAGTCGTCGGTCGGCAAATCGCGCACACGTTTGCGAGCGCTGTGGAATTTGACAGTTCATCTAGACGCGATTCCTTGACGGGTCTGCCACCGGTCGAGCAGCTCGAGAAGGTTCTCCAGTCTGCTGTGCAAGTTGAGGCGACTGAAAACGGTCGACATGCCCTGTTATTCGTCGAAGTAGCTGAACTAAAAGCGATCAATCTCAAGCATGGCCGCGGTGTTGGGGACGAGGTCCTTCGACACGTTGTTCGACACGCACGCGCTGGCCTCCGAGTCGCGGACATCCTCTTTAGAAACACTGGGGATGATTTCGTGGCTTTCCTCAGTGCAACCGACGGCGAGACCGCTGAACGAGTCGCAGAGCGCATTCGCGAACGGATCACGAAGAATCCCGTCTCTGTGGGGGCGGGGATTTCGTTGACGATCCACGCGAATGTCATCGCGGTGTCCAGCCCTCGCGATGGCCGTTCCGTTAAAGACCTCCTCTCCTCTGCAAGGCAGAGAAAGGCCGACCGCCCTAGTCAACACTCTGGCGCCATTATTCATTAGCCGTTCAACGCTTGAGCTAATTCCGCTCAACGATTTGCACAAAAAGCGCCGTTTGTCTGCCGGCGATGCAGCCGTATCAGGCCTTTTCTGCAACAATTCCGCCCTCAACCGGCTCTGTGCACGTTCCGGAGATCAGATCCATGAACACACTTGACAAGGCGCGTGAGCTAAAACGAATAGGCCTAGTCGCGGACGCGATGCGGGTTTTGGTCGAAAATGACGTGCTCAACCGCGACCGTTTGTCGGCGGACGTTCTCCGAGCCGAGCTTCTGGAGATGAGCGGTCAATTCGACTCGGCGCGGACGATTGTCGCCAGGTTGCTTAAGTCGTCCCAACTGAACCGCGTGCAACGAAGTACCTGTGAATACGTTTCAGGCCGTATGGCGCTCGAGTTCGGCGACATCAATAGCGCGATCAATCACTTCCAACGATCTGCGTTGCTCGTACGCGATAACGGCGATCTTGAGCGAGAATTCCACGCGCGGATCCAGCTTTTCAATATACTTTCCGAACGGATTGTCGAGGCAGACGCTTCGGGCTCCGTTCTCTCGGAGATCCGAGCGCTCGCAACACGACTCGGGGACCCTCGCTGTACAGCTAAACTGCATTTGTTCGTCGGAGTGGCGGAGGCACGACGCGGGCTCCTCTCTAATGCCAGACGCCATTTGGCGTTAGCCAAAAGCCTTCTTCGAGACAACCCGCAGGCGTATCTGCAGGCTCTTGCAGAAAACATGGCCCTCGGTATCGCGATCGAGCAATCAGAGTTTGAGGCCGCTACAGGCCACGGTTCAGTGGCAATAGAAATTGCGGAGCGAGCAGGCTTGCCGCTCATCGTTCGCAACGCTGTAGGCAATGTCGGTAATCTTTTTCTTGCTCTCGGGGATTTCGAGCGCGCGAGTGAGCACCTCGAGAGAGTGTTGGTCGCACGTCCGCAACAACGTTTGGGCCCTGACACTCTTGCTGCACTTGAAGGTCTTGCACGTGTTCGCCTTGCGCAGGGGCGTTTCGATGAATGCAAAGACGCGCTCGATCGAATCGAAGCCCGGATCGATGACCGGCCCTCACATTTTTACCGCGATGCCCAACTGACCCGCGCGTATCTTCTCGAACGCCAAGGCCGAGTCGGCGACGCGATTCTGCGCGCCGATTGTGCGATCGCCCTTGCCGACCGCGCCGGCGACCGGCTGCTGAAGAAGAAGGGCCAAATCGCAAAAGCGGAGTTCTACGTGGTTACCGGACAAATTGGGGAATCTCTATCGCTGCTGGAAGCGGTAGTGCCCAGCCTAATTGAAGATTCGCCCGAGTTATTCGCTTTAACGGAAGAAGTTGTCGCGTCCGCACTAGTTCGGATGGGCGACTTCGTCGGTGCCCAAGTACACCACGACCGCGCAGGGCGCATATGCAAAAACCTAGGAAGTGTTGGTGCGGGTCGCACCCTCGAAGAACGGTGGACTCGCGCAGTGAAAGCTCTCTCAAAGACGTCTTCAAGCAGCGCCCAGTCGATCACTGTAGCCGAACGTGCGACGCGCCAGACGTTGCACGCCATGGCGGCAGTATTGGCTCACTCCAACCGACCTGCTATCGTTGCCGACGAATTATTGCGGCTTGCGAGGACATCTGGCGCCATGATTGACGGGCGTATCGTGATTCAAAAGTCTAAGGATTCATGCGCAACCGCTAGTGTTTTGGCTGACTCGAGTGTTCCGGCTCCTGTCGCAAGTGAGCGATTTTTGGAAATCGGGAAGGACAGCAACAAGGTCGTTGGGTTGCTGCTGCGGCCCAAGGATGACATTGAGGCAATTGTGACTTTGAACACCCTTCGAATTCTGGCCGACGCAACACGAGAGGTTTTCCGCGGAAGATCTGAACGGGAAGAGCGCGCGACGTTGTGGCCGGTCGAAGATTTTCCTATCGAGGGCGACCGCTGGATAATCTGCGGCCACATGCGCGAGCTGA
>DATFWM010000042.1:0-7951 GCA_035259295.1 Blastocatellia bacterium
GAAGAAGTATCCGATTTTCATCGGCTTGAGAAAGATCACTCAAATTATTTGGAATCCCGAATGGGTTCCGCCAGACAGTGAATGGGTCCTCGAATCTCATACCGACGTTGAACCGGGCGAGCACATCAAAGCGGGCGATAAGCGCAATCCTCTCGGCAAGCTGAAGATCCCGCTAGGAGACGCCTACTTGATACACCAAGCTCGGAAGCCATCGGATTTGGGTCATCTGGTTTCGCACGGGTGCATACGGATGCTTAAGGACGACGTTTCCGATTTGGCGAACAAGATCGTTGCCGCCCGCTCTCTTCCGATAACCGCCGAGCAGATCGAGCACGCGATGAATAGCACAGATCGTCTGGTCGCCAATGGCAAGCCGCCGGTTCCGATCGACATCAACTATGACACACAAGTGGTTGAAGGCGGCGTGCTGCACATATACCCAGACGTCTACGGTCGAGACACCAACACTGTCGAAAATCTGCGCGAGGTGCTTCGAAGCGTTGGCGTGGACGCCTCGAAGCTGGACGATCAGACTCTCAAGCAGATGCTCGACCGCTCGAATGCGAATGAAGAGTTTGTGGTCAGCGTCGCCGACATCAAGTCAGGTAATGTGCTGATGGCGGGAAGAAATCAGCCGCTGACCAGTCAATCAATCATCGCAAAGAAAGCGCCGACCAAACATAAGGCGCATCATGGCGCGCGAGGAAGGAGATGAGCGAGTTCGCTACCTGCTGCTTATTCTGCTCTGCTTGTCCGTTAATAACGGATACGGATTGATGGGTTCGCCGCCGCTCCATTTACCGGCCGCGCTCATTTTTGATATGCCAAAGTGGAGGTGGTAATTGCCGGCGCCCGCGTTCCCCGTGTCGCCAACGTAAGCGATGACTTCGCCGCGCTTCAATTGCTTACCTTCGAATAAGCCATCTGCGTAGTAAGATAGATGACCGTAGCAGTAAACGTAAATCCCTGACGGATCCGACTCATAGACCATAATGCCGCCTCGATCGCTCTGATGAAGCTTCATTACGCGTCCATCATCGGTAGCCAGCACCGGAGTGTCGCGCGGCGCCATTATGTCGAGCGCCTGATGCATTCGCCCCTCCGACCGCGCGCTGTAGAACGAGTCGTGCAGTTGACCGGCGGTCACGCCCTCGACCGGTATCAGTAAATTCCTGATGCGCAAAGCATCGACATCCGCGTCGCCGACAGTGCCGACCTCAGGCTGCATCGGAACAACCGGCTCTTTCATCGACAAGGGAATCGACGGCAAGCTGCCTGCAAGGACCGGGTTGTATCTGGTAGTTGCTCCCCGAGGCGTTTCGAGGTTCATCAACAGTACGGCGCTCAAGATGATGCACAAACAGGATACGGCGAGGATCAGCGCCCTCTTACGGGCCACCGCGCGCTCTTCTTTTGTCTTGCTATGATCTCTAAACACTCTGTCCTCACGATCATCATATCCGGAAACTCAAGAATAAGTTGACTGGCAATAATATGACTCGCGCGGCCCCTTCTTCGTTGGCTGGGACCCGAGCGAAATGTGCACTCGCACCAATGAATTTGGTCAGATTGACACGAAAGTCGGCGTGTAGTACGGTTCGAGTATGACCTTCTACCACCGGGCTGAAATTTGCGCGGTTCGAGAGTGCTAATCGAGGATTAACCGTTCGCGCGGCCAAGTCTCTAGGCTGGGCAGCGCTTTTTGTATGGGAGATAAACCGGTAGTCTTGACCAAAGTCACCTTACCTGAGGAAGGGATAAGGGCACTGTTCGGCCCTTACGACGAGAACATCAAGCATCTGGAGGGCCTAATCGATGTGCGCGTCAACTTGCGCGGCAGCGAGTTGATCATCGAAGGCGATCAACAAGACGTCGAGCTGGTACAAGGAATTCTGGAGGATTATGCCGGCCTGTTTGAAGAAGGACGGCGTATGTCAAACGACGAGTTGAAGTCCGCCTTCAAGCAAATCGCCGAAGATCGCGCGTACACTCTTCGCGACTACTTCACGCGAACGCGGCTCAATCCCACGGGCAAGAAGCAAGTGATGGCGCGTTCGGCGAACCAGCGACGCTACATCGAAGCCATCGAGAAGAACGATATCGTCTTCGGCATTGGCGTAGCCGGAACTGGTAAGACATATCTCGCAGTTGCGATGGCGGTTCAAGCGCTGATGCAAAAGCGTGTGAATCGAATCGTGCTTGCGCGGCCTGCGGTTGAAGCTGGCGAGAAACTCGGATTTCTTCCGGGCGATCTGCAGGACAAAGTCGATCCGTACTTGCGCCCGCTGTACGACGCGCTGTTCGATCTGGTTGACTACGAGAAGGTCACGAGGCTCTTGGAGAAGCGAGTAATAGAGGTCGCGCCGCTGGCGTTTATGCGCGGACGAACTCTGTCGGATGCATTTATCATTCTGGACGAAGCGCAGAACACCACCTCCGAGCAGATGAAGATGTTTCTGACTCGCATTGGATTTGGATCGAAAGCGGTAATCACCGGCGACATAACTCAGATCGACTTGCCGGCGGGACGACGCTCGGGGCTCGTGGAAGCTCAGCGCGTGATCGCCGGAGTCGCAGGGATCGAGTTCGTTTACTTCAACGAGAAAGACGTCGTACGCCATCACCTCGTTCATATGATCGTCCAGGCTTACGAGAGACACGGCAAGACGAAGTTCGAAGACAAGCTGTGAGTGATTGCTGATGCGTGATTCGTGATGCGTGATTCGTGATGCGTGATTCGTGATTCCAGGAGTAGTATCCCGGATCCCGGATCACGTTTCTCTCCCCATGCCTAAGACCGCCACAGCTCAACCTTCTCGCCCTGATGCCCGACTGGCTCGCGGTCTGAAAGCATTCTCTGCAAGCTTGTCTGATCAGGCGGTTATAGATGCGGGCGTCGGCCTCTTCATAATCGTGGCTCTGTCATTCCTGCTGCTTCGCGATTATCAACGCGTGCGCGTTGAGCAACTGCCCGAAGGAAGCTCCGCTGCGTCCACGATAATCGCACCTGAAGATTTGAAGGTCGAGGATGCCGCCCAGACCAAGCTTCTTCGTGACCAGGTGGCCGCTTCGGTGTTGCCGGTTTTCGATTTCAACAGCAGGAACGCTCGAGAAGCTACGTCCACGCTGGAGCAACTGTTCGCGATTGGACGCGAGGCGCCGGCCGACACGTCAATCGAGGGATTGCACGATAGGATTGAGGAGCAAGTCGGGATTCCGCTCGATCCAGATCAAGTCAGCCTTCTTCAAAAGCACCGATTCAGCCCGGAACTCCAACAGTTGATGATCGAGCATCTCGAATCTGTGATGATGATGCCCATCGTCGGCAGCCGAAGCCAGTTGCGGAGAGTCGGATCTACAGGAATCCTCCGCAGAGACTTGAAGGCCGACCAAGAAGTCGTAGTTACCGACCTTGGTTCCATTCGTGATAAGCTCACAGCCAGCGCGTCGCTGAAGTCCGAGAAGCTGATATGGCCCGCCGAGTACGGCCCAAACGACCGTAAGCTGTTAGGCGAAATACTGGGCTCGTTGATCGTCCCGAATCTCGAATACAACGAAGCGGTGACCGAAAGACGCAGAAGCGAGGCGCGCGAGGCGGTTCCATCCGCGACCGCCGCCGTCGGTCGGGGACAACCGATCATTAGCGCGGGCGAGGTTGTCACTCCTGTAAAGGCGGCGCTGCTCGGCGAAGCAGCAAGGCGTCGCCCCATCGGCCAGCGCGGGATCGAATTCGCCGGAACTTTCATAATAGTGATGTTGTTGCTGCTGGTCCTCTGGCAATACATGATTCGTTACCAGCGACAGCACCTTCGCGTTCGCCGGCATTTTCTGTTACAGATCATCTGCTTCGTGGTGACGCTCGGATTGGCGCGGCTTTTCTTCGCCATCGCATCGGCAATGAGTCAATGGTCGACGCACGCGCCGTTCAATTCACCCAACGGCTACCGCTATCTCGCGCCGCTCGCGGTTGGAGTAGTGTTGGTTACGGTTCTTACCGACGCAAACGCCGCGTTCATCTTCTCGGCGATCCTGTCGGTCTTCATCGGAGTGTTCTCGGGCAACGTCTACCTGGCCGCTTTTACGCTGATGTCCAGCGCCGGCGCAATCTACCATTTGCAAAACTGCAGAGACCGAACCGCTCTCGTTGCTGCGGGGCTATGGATCGGAGCGATAAACGCGGCGACGACGCTCGCGCTGGATCTGCTTGGCGCCAACGAGCCGCGTCTGCTTGCGCTTCTTTTCGATTCGTTCTGCGGGTTTGTTGGCGGCGTGCTGGCGACGATGGCTGCTTCGATACTTCTTCCGTTGTTTGAGTGGCTATTTGAAATCACCACCAGCGTAAAGCTGCTCGAGCTTTCCAATTTGAACCTGCCGCTCCTCAAGCAACTGGCCGAGCGCGCGCCGGGAACTTATCACCATTCGATCATGGTTGGGTTGCTGGCCGAGGCGGGCGCCGAAGCGATCGGCGCGGACGCGCTGTTCGCCCGCGTTGCCTGCTATTATCACGACATCGGCAAGACGGTTCGGCCCAGCTACTTCGTCGAGAATCAATCTTACATGGACAATCGGCACGATAAGCTCTCGCCGAAGATGTCGTCGATTGTGCTTGCAAACCACGTGAAACAGGGTATCGACATCGCCCGCCAGCACAAACTGCCCCCGAGGATCGTCGCGATCATACCCCAGCATCACGGCACAGGCCTGATGAAGTTCTTCTATTACAAGGCGCGAAAAGTGGCCGACGACTCTAAGGCGCTCGAGCACGAATTCCGCTATCCCGGTCCGAAACCGAAAACGAAAGAGGCGGTGATAATCATGATTGCAGACTCGGTAGAAGCCGCCGCGCGAACGGTGGAGGAGCCGACGCCTGCCAAGCTGCGGAACATGATTGATATGATCATTACTCGCCTGCGCGACGACGGACAGTTCGACGATTGCGACATCACGCTTCGCGAGCTCCGATTGGTGGCGGAGAGTTTTGTCAAGACGCTGATGGGCATTCATCATCACCGCATCGCCTACCCCGGTTACGACTTCAATAAAGTGTCACAAACGACGCCGCTGGTGGAAGCATTCGACTCAGGCGGGATTCCAATCGCCGGCGGCGCGAAGCCAGCATCGTCTGCAATGGGAACGGCCCGTGGCGATTGAGGTATTAAATCGTCAGAGGCTCGCATCGGTCGACCGGAAGCGAGTTGCGAGGGTCGCCAAGGCGACACTGACAGCAGTTAATGAACAAAGGCGAGGCATCACGGTCGTGTTTGTAAGCGATCGAAAGATCCGCGACTTGAATCGCGAATTCAGAGGCAAAGCTCAGTCCACAGATGTGCTCGCATTTCCGCTGGATGAACCTGGGAGCTCACCTGGGAGCGCAGGCGTCCTGCCTGCGTCGCCTCAACTTGGAAGCAATGAGTATCTTGGTGACGTTGTGGTGTCGGCAGAAACAGCGCTCCGACAGGCTAGAGAAGCTCGGCATTCACTTGACCGCGAGGTAGACGAGCTTGTCCTTCACGGTGTGCTTCATCTGTGTGGATACGATCACGAAACTGACAGCGGCCGGATGAATAAACTTGAACTGAAACTGCGAAAGAAGCTGCTTGATCGGTGATCCATGATGCGTGAAACGTGATTCGTGATGCGTGAAGCGAAATTCGTCGGGTCGCATTTCAGGCATAACAAATCACGCATCAAGCATCACGCATCACGAATCACGAATCGCTTCCCCTATGTCCACAAATCTGATATTGACCGGTGCAATCTTGGCAGTGCTGGTCTTCCTCTCCACAATCGAAAGTTCATATGAGGCGCTCAATGAGGTCTCGCTAAAGCTGATGTCCACCGAGCGAGAAGGAAGCCCCCGCCGAATGCGTTTTTTTCGCGAGCTGATGGAACACCGGCGGCGGTTCGAGCTGATTTTGATACTCGGGACGCAGCTGTCGATAGCCGCCATCGCGATTCTGCTTGCCGACGTCTTCATTGACCTCCAAATCCGAGCTCCTCTCATCGTAGCGTTTATCGCAACATTTCTGGCGGTTGTCCTGTTCCGGCAGCTTGTGCCTCGCCTGCTCGCCCAGAATCACCCCGAAGAGGTTCTCTGGGCGCTGCTCCCGGCTTTTCAGGCTTTCTATCGCTTCTTCTCAGTGTTCGTCACGCCCGTCGCGGAGCTCCTGAATCGAATGCGAAGAGCAGAGCCCGAACCGACAATGCCGGAACAAGAGACCGAGGAGATCCAAGCCTTCATAGACGTTGGCGAAGAGGCAGGGATTATCGAAGAATCCGAAGGCGAGCTTATTCAATCCATCATCGAATTCAGCGATACTCGAGTCGAAGAGATCATGCGACCCAGACCACAAATTGTGGCGATCGAAGCCGGCGCGACCGTCGCCGATGCCAGAAGGTTGATCATCGAGTCAAAGCACTCGCGCATCCCTGTTTATCGAGAACAGATCGACACCATTGAGGGCATGGTGTACGTCCGCGATTTGCTCGCACTCTGTGGTGATGAAGAAAAGATGGCGGTGCCGGTCACAAGCTGCATGCGTCCTGCTTATTTCGTGCCCGAAAGCAAATCAGTGCGAGAGTTGCTGGAAGACATGCAGAGAGCGAGGATGCAGATTGCCATAGTGATCGATGAATACGGCGGCACAGCGGGGCTGGTGACCGTTGAAGACATAGTCGAAGAGATACTCGGCGAGATCGAAGACGAGGACGAAGCGAGAATTGCCGACGAGATTACTCGCTCGGAAGACGGGTCATACTTATTGGATGGCCGCGCCGAAATCAGAAGGGTCGAGATGCTTTTTGACAAGGAGATAGAGGCAGACGACTTCACCACGGTTGCGGGATTGATCATCAGCGAGCTAGGTCGGGTGCCCGCCGCTGGCGAGACGCTCTATTTCAAAGGATTGCGATTCGAAGTCGTCGACGCCGATGGCAAACGAGTGAACCGAGTGAAAGTGAGAAGTGTCGAAGAGTCCCCTCCAACGACAACTCAGCCGCAAATCACCAGCGGCTGACGAGGATTTTAGCTGCGTTTAGAGGCGGGCTTTGCCCGCCAGCTTCGTCGGCTCCTCGCCCCTAACGGAGCATAACGAGCGCTGAGCCTTAAAGCCCAACGAGCAGCGTTGTCGGCGGCTCTCTATTCTTGCATCCGTCGTATCTTTGAAGTACCATTTGGCTGGAATTCTTGAACTGCTCTTTCTAAACCAACAAGGAGGGAAAAGTCACATGAGTTTTTCCGACACCGAAGCGCTCAAGCAGCAACTGATGGCTAACGATTCGCAATTCGCGGAGCTGGCGCACACCCACGGCGAGTACGAAAAGAGGTTGAGCGAGCTGGCCGCTCTGCATTATCCGAGCGCTGAGGAGCAGATGGAGGAAGCGACCCTGAAGAAGAAGAAGCTATACTTGAAAGACCAGATGGAAGCGCTTATGCGCCGTTACAAACAACAGCAGCAAGTGGCCGGTCATTAAGTTGCAATCAAACCGGCCGGCGCCGAAAATAAAATAGACGACCGTTGGTTACTCGCCAGCGGACAGCGTTCGCATATTCGAGGCGGACCTTTCCGTTTGGGTTCGGTAACCATTTTTTATTGATTGATGGCAAGAGAAGGCATACCGTTCATCACACTGTTCCTGGTCCCGGGACTAGTTTTCGCAGCCCTGGGCTGGTGGATTGCCGCAGCGCTTTGCTTGATCCTGGCAGCTTTCATGGCGTTCTTCTTTCGCGACCCCGAGCGCGAATGCCCGGTCGATGACCGACTCGTCGTATCACCCGCCGACGGCCGAGTTGTCGCGGCAACTCCGCTCGATGAACGATCTGACAAATCGCCCACGCAAATCTCGATTTTTTTGTCGCCGCTCGATGTACACATCAACCGTTCGCCGATCGGCGGAGAGATTGTGGACGTTGCTTACAAACCCGGCGCTTTCCACATTGCCTCCCGAGAGA
>DATFWM010000043.1:0-3093 GCA_035259295.1 Blastocatellia bacterium
CCCGCCAATGCCCACGATCGCTGTCACCGTTAGACCGATAAAGATCGGGCCTAGTCCCGCTTGAGGGAGGCCGGGATTTCCAGGCTCCGTGAGCGCGAAAATCATCAACAGCAAAAACATGGTCAGCACCGCCTCGATGAAGAACGCGCCGGTAGTGCTGACTGTCGACATGGCGGCGGCGTCCACGCCGACGCCACCGGGGTTGGGGTAGAAGCAGGAGAAGATCATCATCAGCCTCTGGCTTCCCGCGGCTCCTACTTCGACGCCGAACTTCTCCAGGGTGCGGGGCCAAAAGCCATGCCACAAAGCGTATACGCAAGCAGCGCCGGTGAACGCGCCTGCGATTTGACTAACAATGTAAGGAATAATGCGGCTCGGCGGAAACCCACGAAACACTGCCATCGCTAGCGTTACCGCCGGATTGAAATGCGCGCCCGATACCGGGCTGGCGACGTAAATTGCAAACGTGACCGCCAGTCCCCACAATACTGCGACGCCCCAACCGTCGATCGATCCGGCAAGCACCGCAGCCGCAACCGCTCCGTCCCCTACCAGGATCAGTATGTAAGTTCCGACGTACTCGGCTAGACAAGCTCCGGGAAGACTCGCGGTCAAGATTGAGCTTTGTTGCTCGGGGGCGCTGGCGGCTTCTATGGCGCTCTCAGTTTCGATTGCGGCTCTTGACATGTTCTCCTTGTGAGTTAGAGATACTTCTGAGCGAGGGTGAGTACGCGCCAGTAGCTGCGCCTTACGAAACCTGGCCAGCGCGCATTTAAGATCGGGGTCGAATGTGTTGCGTTGGTTTCTTGCCATCTATTAGACCACCCGCTCAAATCCCAAACCAAATCAGCTCCTTTGATTCCTGCGCGCGCTAGCGCTCCCGCCGGATTGCGACCGTTGTCGGAATACGCGTTGTCGTGAATCCAGTTGTTCTCCGGGATCGGGCCGACGTCAAAGCTGGTGTCTTTCCCAAGAGTAGTTTCGAGGCTAAAGACCGCGACTCCGTAACAATCGTTCCCACGAATCTCGTTTCCGGTAACTTCGTTGTTGTCGGCGGCCATCACCAACACGCCAGTTCCCGGCGGGACATTCGACACGATCGAATTCGGATTGCCGAAGTTCGGATGATTGTTGTTGATCACAAAATTATTTCGGACGATGCAGTTGTGGCCGACCTTCGAGACGTTATTCGGAAGAATGAAAACGAGAATCCCGCCAGTGTTGTCGTGAACGAAGTTGTTCTCAACAACCGCATTGACCGAGTTCTCGATCTCGATGCCAGTGACGTTGTCGTGAGCCTCGCAGTCTCGGACGACAATGTCGCGGGACTGACCGACGTACAGCGCGGCGTCGGCGATGCCGGTTGCGACACAGCGCTCGATTCGCACGCCGGTGCAGCTCACGGGATAAACTCCGTAGAGTCCAGTTTGATCAATCTTCAGGTATCGAAACGTAACATTTCGCGCGTGCTGGGCGACGACTCCGTTGCCGGTATAGCGCCGAATGTCAAAGTTCTCTATGCGGAAATTGCTGCCCGTTGCTAGAACGCCGTCCGAGAGCTTGCCGTCGCCGTCTAACACCGGTTGCGAGACACCTCCCGGCGGCGGTCTTTCGACGCGAATGCCGCGAAGCGTTACGTTGTCCACATCAATCTTTACCTCTTCCCTGAAGACGCCTGGCGATACCTCGATTGTATCTCCAGGCCGAGCGCGATCCACGGCTGCTTGAATCGACTCACCGGCTTTGACGGTTATCGTTTGAGGCGGGCGCTCGGGAATCTCTCGACGGGGAGAACCGGTGTTGTATTTGGTCACAAGCTCGCGCGCTGGGTTTTTCAAGCGCTGCACGACCGGCAACCCCGACGGCACCTTGTCGGGAAACTCCGGCAAGTTCGATTCGTCAGTGAGCGAGTACAGGAAAGCAGTCAAATCCTGCTTTTCTTCAGCGCTGATCGAGTATGCGTGAATCTTGTCGTCCACTTTCGGCTCGTTGAAACCGGCGCCTGGACCTCCGCCGGCCGCGTAAAAGTCGAGAACTTCTTCGAGAGACTTGAAGCGGCCGTTGTGCATGTAAGGTGCGGTCAGTGCAACGTTGCGCAGCGTGGGAACTTTGAACGCGTATTTGTTGGCTTCGCCTTTGATGATTTCGAATCTGCCGAAGTCAGGTTGACCGGGGTCGGCGTCCGGCACACCGATGATCTTGAAATCTGGATTCGCAAAGGTGGGTAAACCATGACATTCAAAGCAACGAGTGCGTCCCGAGCGAAACAGGTTGAAGCCTCGCAGTTGAGCATCGGTGAGCGCGTTCTTTTCTCCTCTCACAAACCGATCGAAGGGCGAGTTGTTCGTAACAAGAGTTCTTTCAAAGGAGGCGATGGCTTTGAGCACATTGTCGAAGGTCACTGCTGAGCTGTCGCTACCGCCAAACGCCATATCAAATCGCCGCGCATATTCAGGAATCTGCTGCAGCTCTTTCACCAGCGTGTCGGGATTCTCATCCATCTCGATATCGCTGGTAATCGGGCCTCTCGCTTGTTCTTCAAGGTCTGCAGCTCTTCCGTCCCAAAACTGTTTATGGTTGTAGGCGGCATTCCAAAGTGTTGGCGCGCCTCTACGGATCGCGGCCCCGCCCGCTCGCTCGGGTCCGACACCGTGACCACCTTTGCCCATCGACAGCGGTCGCCGATCGGTGAAGCCAAGATCAGGATGATGGCAGGTTGCGCACGAGATGTCGTTCGCGCCTGAAAGAATCGGATCGAAGAACAGCAACCGCCCAAGCTTAACGCGCTCGTCGTCCTTGCTGGTCGGGGCGGGATTATCAGCGCGAAGAACCATTGTCGGAAACTGACGCACGAGCCCGCCTCCGCCTTTGCTGACGCCGGCAGAGCCTTCCTCGCCGGAGAAGTCGGCTTGCACTGGCCACATCCCGAGCGCGACGAACGCAATGATAGGCAGAGCTAACAACGCGATCAACACCTTCAGCCATCCGCGTC
Source organism: Blastocatellia bacterium (assembly GCA_035259295.1). Taxonomy (GTDB): domain Bacteria; phylum Acidobacteriota; class Blastocatellia; order UBA7656; family UBA7656; genus Onstottus_A. The sequence continues at coordinate 2,993 of DATFWM010000043.1, forward strand.
GCGCGGTCACAAATGGGTCGGAACGAGGTTGATCTTGGTCAATTTCCTTCGCGGACACCGCAGCCATGTTGCGCCTCTTGGCAAGATGAGTCTATTAGCCC
>DATFWM010000044.1:0-5062 GCA_035259295.1 Blastocatellia bacterium
TACTCACCGTTCCATCCTTTGAGCGAGATTCGAAGCTTGTTTGTGGTTTGTAGTATGGCAATGCCGCCGGGAGCCAAGACTCGGAACATCTCGTCGAGGCTCTTCGAAGGTGACACGACATGCTCGAGCACGCTGTAGCAAAAGACGATTTGCTGAGAACAATCAGGGAGTGGAATCGCCTCCGCAGCGCCCTCAAGTACGCTGTCGCGGGAGCCGAGATACTCGCGGGCCGACTCCACGAAGGAGGCCACCGGTTCGACCCCGATCACGTTGTGGTTTCTCTCCCGCAGCAACTTGATTGCCTGTGGCATTGGCCCACATCCAATCACAACGACTTTCTTCAGCACGTCGAGGTCCACAAGATTATTCAATCGTCTCAGGAGGATTTCTATCCGAGCCGTTTCATCACCGTGGGCCTCCACCACCGCCGAAAAACGCTCCAACGCCAATCGGTCGAGCCCCGGGTAGGCCTGTGCCAGGCGCCGGTTTGAGTACAACGCTTGCGCCGGCGGTGTTGTCGGCTCTCCGGCCGCGGGTTCGGAAAATATGAAAGTTTGGGACATTGAACCTTGAAATCCTTCCTTCATAAACTCAGCAACTCCTTGCCGTTCTCGTGAACTTCCACAACGCTCCATCAGCGATCGTCGAGGCGGCTTGCTTGCTTTCAGCCGGTTGATCGATTGAGGATTCGGACGCATGAATTCGGCGAAGCGCGATCGAGTAGCCGACTATGTAATACGGATGCCAAAAATACTGAGTCGACACGAAGAAGCTGCAAACCATAAACGCGATCATAACCGCTTGAAGACCGACACTGAGGTAATACAACTCACGCCGGCCGGATTCGTCGTCGAGAGTTTCGCGCTCGATTCGCTTAAGTGAGCGGAACGGGGCAATGAGAAACGTAAGGTATGCAATCAACCCAGCCACGCCCAATTCGGAGGCTACTTCGAGATAAGAGTTGTGCGCGACTCTGCCATTGGGTGAATACTCGTAGAAATTCGCCATGCCAATCCCGATAAACGGATGATGAAGCGCGACTTCAATGCCTCGTTCGAGCAGCTTCTGTCGCTCCTGCGCTGAATTTGTCGTGTCGTTCTCGGGGTGAAGTATTGTGAAAATTCTGTCGCTGTATCCGCTCGGCATTATGCAAGCGAAGGCGGCAGCCAGCACCAGCGTCGCCAGCGCCATTGACATGCGCTTGCCGCGGCCCAACTTCCACAAGAGTACGCCGCCCATGCTGACCAAGCCTAGGAACCCGCCTCGAGAGAACGTGATGACCGCGCCAATTGCCATCATCGCCGCGCACACTGAATACCCGAATCGGGCGAATCCTCTGCCGGTGACCGCAAACACGACGGCAAACGGCATAATCAGATCGAGGGTAAGCGCCAATTCGTTGGAGTTATCGAAGTATTCTCCGACATCCAGCGCGTGTCCGGTTCTGGATACGTGCGTGACGTCCAACTGACCGGTGAAATAGTTCTTGATCGTGATGATAGCTATCAGCAGCCCGCAGAAAACCACCAGCCTCATCATCGAATGTAAGCGCTGCTTCGTGTCGACCAAGTTCACCATCAATACAAAGATGATTATGACTTTGAAGAATGTGTCAGTGAGCATTTCGATGCTGCGCTCGGGTCTGAAGGCGACAGGAGTAAAGACGATGCCGAGAAACACGATGACCGCCAGCATCTTCATCTCGAGGGGCCAGATCGTGAAGCGCTCAGCTTTGACGACTTTGCCAGCAACGTAAGCCATCAAGGTTCCGAGCGCAACGAACTTAACCAGTGGCAGCTCGCCAAGGGCTGACGAGAACAGTTCTTGCGGACGCGCGTACAGCAACAGCGTGAACACGAATAATCCGGCAAAAGCGAGCTTATGAGCGGAGCGGTCGGCTACCACCGAGCTGACAGGCGCCCCCGCCGACAAGCGTTGCGTCACCGATTCGGCGCGACGAGCAAAGAGCGCCCCTGTTCTTAGATTCTTACCGTAAGCGCTCATCCTACTCGTTGCTCCTGAATCTCAGCCGCTCCCCGAAAGCCCAGCCGTGCAGATCCCAGCCGATGGAATTTCAACAACGTGCCTCGCATCTCGGCTCTTTCAGAGGAGGTTACTGCGCCTGTGATAAGAGCCATACAAAGAAACGTGATCGCGAATACGGACGAACAGATCGCGAGCACTACGAAAGCCGACGAGCCAGACACCACAAACTTGACCACGGTCGTCGTCAGCGCCGCAGTCGCCGTCGCAGCAGCGGTCCTGGCTACCGGCGCCAATCTTCGAATGTCACGCGGCGACATCTTCAATTTCTTGGAGATTGCCCGAAGCAAGATAGACAGGTCGAACGTTTGCACGATCACAAAAGCGCTTATTGCGCCAACCATGCCCGCCAGGTGTATGCCGGTGTAAAGCGCTGCGCCGGCGACCGGAATCATTATCAACGACAGTCGCAAGCGGAAATATTTCAAGTCGTCGAACGATCGAAGGATCGAAGTCGGCACACAGATGTACAGGAGAAGACCGAGCGAGTTGATCGCGAAGATCGGCGCCGCCGCGGCATAGTTTTTTGTGAAGAGAAGAGTGATGAACTCGTACCGCACGACGAACAGAAGCGTGTAGACCGGGACGAATACGAGGGCGAGCTTGCGAACCGCTGCCGCCCACAGCTCGATGATTCCCGAGTAATCGGCTTTCTGTTCGCGCCGCGCCACCTCGGGGATCAGAACGCTGACCACCGACTCGAACAACAGGCCGAGAAGCGGCAACTGAAAACATCCGACAGAGTAAATCGCGAACTGACCGGGATCGAAATAGTGAGATACGAAATAGTTGTGCAGGTCCGCCTGCATCCCGTAAGCACATGCCCCGATGCCGAAAGGAATCGCGTTGGCGAGTTGAGCCTTGAACAATTGCCAATCGAATGTGCCCCAGAACCGGCCGAAGCGCTTGTGCAAATAAACAAACATAATCAGACAGTGGAGGCCTCCCTGAACAACTGCCGCGATAACGATCGCGTGAACGGTACCAAACACCGCGCCTGCCAGCATCATCAGCACACTCTTGCTGAGCTGGATGACAACGATGAACACACTTGCCGAGCGAATGTCGTTGTCGGCCACCGCCACCACTTCGAGCACAGTCGAGAGCAACCAGAGCAGTATCGCGACTCCAAGCGACGGAATATGCGGCACCAGCTCGTTGCCCTTGAAGATCAGCGTGATCCATCCGGGATATGCAGCGAACAGCAGAGCTACCAGCGAGCCCACTCCCAGGTAGAAGATAAGAACGTTCAATGCGATTTGTGGTTTCTTGTCGGGATTGCGAGGGAGGAAGTACAGCACACTCAAGTTGACCGACAGCCCGGCGAGCCCCAGAACGGTCTGCATGATCTGAAAGACCTGCTTATACACACCGAATTCCGACTGGCTCAGCGTGCGCACCAGCACCAGCGGAAGCGGGATCGTCAGCGCGAAGGCGAGCGCCTTGGCAGCCGCCAGCAGCGCCGCGCGCTTAGTCAATGCGTTTCTCTTTTCAGTTGTTTCGCTTACAGCCATTGGTCAATCGATTGTTCCAGGGCCAGCGCTGCCGCTCCGGAGCGCAGGTGCTTGCCAAAGTTTCTGAACAGCTCGAATCCGCTTGTGCTCTTTACAAAGTGCGCGATGTCGCGCTGGGTGTGAATCCGCTTGAGCGCCAGCGGATTGCTGTCTCCGTTGTTGAAGCCGAAATCGGCCGTGACTGCGCACTTGTAGCCGGCTCGCGCCGCCTCTTCCTGCACGACAGCGTTGTGATCGCCGTTTGGGTAACCGAGCAGTTCAACTCTGTGTCCAAGTTGCGCCTCGAGTCTGGCTCGCGACTCTCGCAACTCGTATCGAACCTTTTCCCTGGTTGTTCTGGTCAGTATCGGGTGAGTCACAGTGTGCGATCCGATTTCGACACCGGCCGAATCCATCTCGCAGACCTGGTCCCAGGTCAAAGAGCTGAACTGGTCCGGGGGCGCGTCTGGCAGCTCGACTCCAACCGAGGCTGCGATTTGTCGAATTGCGTCTTCCTTCGCCTCGTCGGAGATCTGTTTCAATTCTGTGTTAACTCGCTCCGCGCCTTTGAGTCGCGAGGCTCCGCCGTCGAGCGCGATTTGTAGCGAGTGATCGTCGATGTGCGCTTCAAGCTGAGAGCCGGGCGCTTGCGAGGTTAAGTACCGTACCTTGTCAGTCCAGAGCCACGTTGCTTGATCGACAAAGTCAGTGACAACAAAGGCTGTCGCGGGAATCTTGCGCTCGCGCAGGATTGGGAATGCCAATTCATAGCAGTCGCGATAACCATCGTCGATTGTGATAACCGCCAGACCTGGCGGCAGAGGCGAGCGGCTCGTCAGGTAACGTGCCAACTCCGAAAGCGACACGATCGTATAGTGCTCCATGAGGTAATCGAGCTGCTCGATGAAGCAACTTTTCGGTGTCGAGACGCCCTCGTCCTTCTCGGAGAAGCGATGATACATCACAATGAGCGCCTTGTTGCGATTGGCCAATCGGAACGGCGCAAACAGACGGGCACCGTGCATTGCGGTTACGACTGTGCGTTTCATTGAACCTGTCTTACCGTTCACGGGCCGATCCCTCTCAATTCCGAAATAGCTTCGCTCTCTTCTCAATGCTTCATACGATTGATCACAACGCCGAGTATGTCCTCCTGCGCAAACGGCGCCATAGCTTTCGACATCTGCGCGGAGCTGGTGTGTCCCGAGCGAACCACAAGAAGCGTCGCGTCGGTGAACCGAACCAGCAGGCTTGAATCGCCACCGGTCGTAAGCGGAGACGAGTCAAACAGGATGAAATCATGATCGGCGTCGAAGGCTTGCAGCATTTTCCAAAAGCCGGGCATCGCTAAAAGCTCCGCGGGGTTTTCGATGGACCGAGTCGTCGGCAGCACGTTGAATCCGTAAGGGCGAATCGAAACCGCCAACGCAGCCGGAGGCAAGCCTTGATCAAATGCTTCGTATATCCCGATCTCGCTGTGAAGTCCGAGCACTCGCATAACAGATGGGTTTAGCAAATCGCAGTCA
>DATFWM010000045.1:0-3399 GCA_035259295.1 Blastocatellia bacterium
ACTCGGTTGTCTTTTCTGGAAACTTGAAGCTCGGCGGCATTACGCCAATCACGATGCGGTTGACTCCGCTCATGCTTATGGATTGCCGGATGATGCCGGGGTCGCTTCCGAAGCGTCGCTTCCAGAGTCCGTCGCTCAAGACGACGACGAGGTCCTTGCCCGGCTCTTCGTTCTCGACGGTGAAGACTTGTCCGAGCGCAGCGTCGATTCCGAGAACGGTGAAGAGGCTGGCGGTACTCCACGCCCCGAGGACACGAACCGGGTCGCCCGCGCCGGTGAGATTGAAGCTCCGATCATTGAACGCGGCCATGTCCTCAAATACCTGGTTCTGTTCCTTGAAATCCAGATAGTTTGGATATGAATGCCAGTCCTCTTTGACGCCGAGCTTCGGATTGTCCATCCAGATCATCGAGATTCGGCCGAAGTTCTTGTAAGGAAGCGGTCGAAGCAGAATGGCGTTGACGACGCTGAAGATGGCCGTGTTCGCACCGATGCCAATCGCCAGCGCGAGAACCACCACCGCGGTGAATCCCGGATTCTTTAGCACAATTCGAATGCCGTAGCGTAGGTCCTGCCACAAATTGTTCATTGAGTCACTTGTCCTTTGTCACTTGTCCTTTGTCTTTTGCTTGGTGTGAGGCGAGAAAACAAATGACCAATCACAAAGGACTAAGGACGAGTATTCATTCGTACCGCAGCGCAACCATCGGATCGACCCTGGTCGCTCGGAACGCCGGAATCAGGTTGGCCGCCAGCGCCACGATGCCGAGCGCAATTGAAATCGACAAGAAGCTCGTCATATCAGTTGCGCTCACCTGATAGAGCAAGCTCGACAGAAACCGTGTCAGCGCCCACGCCGCTCCCAACCCGATCACGACACCAACGCCCACGAGAAGCATGCCTTGACGAACAACCATTGCGACCACGTCGCCGCGCCCGGCACCGAGCGCCATCCGGATCCCGATCTCATGAGTGCGCTGTTCGACGGAATATGCCATCACGCCGTATATCCCAACCGCCGCCAATATCAAGGCCACGCCGGCAAACGTAACGAGCAGCATCGCACTGAACTTCGTTCGCGCGATCGAACTCGACATCAACTGATCCATCGTCCGAAGATCGGCAACGGGCTGATTAGAATCCAACGCCTGAACCTCTCGCCTGAGCCCGCCGGCAAGCGTCATCGGATCTGATTCGGTTCGAAGCACCAGAGTCATGAATGCGCGCGCAAGCTCGGGATGCGGCCAGTAGACCATCGGACGCACATCGACATCCAGGCCGGTGTACTTTACATCGCCCACTACGCCGATGATCTCGCTGGCCACGGGATTGTCGCTCATCTCGATTGCGATCTTCTTTCCAACTGCTTCCCCTGGGAAGTACCGATCGGCAAGAGCCTGGTTGACAATCACGACTCTCGAAACCTGAGCAGCTTCGCGCTCGGTGAATTCGCGGCCTTCCAGCAACGGGATACCCATCGCCCTGAAATAGTTCGGCTCGATCACGCGCACGTCGCAGACAGGCTTTTCGCCGGGCGCGGGCGTCGGCTGACCTGTGATGGTAAAGCCGGTGGCGGAGCCCATCCCTCCAAACGGCTGTGCATCGACTGCAGTCGCGTCGCGCACGCCGGGCAGTGATTGCAATCGTTCGACCAACTGTTTGAAGAATTGGGTGCGCTGGCTGTCCGTTGCATACCTCGAGCCGGGCGTAGCGGGCAGCAGGAGCCTCGCGGTCAGCAGTTTCGAAGTGTCGAAACCTGGGCTCACCGCTTGAAGCCGCCAAAGGCTCTTGATCATCAGCCCGCATCCGATCAGCAGGATTAACGCTAAGGCGACTTCGACCACAACGAACGCGCCGCGAATTCGCTGGCTGCTGGCCCCGCCGCTCGAATCGCGGCCACCTTCTTTGAGAGTCTCGTTCAGATTTGTTCGCGAGGCTGCCAGCGCGGGCGCCATGCCGAAAATCAGTCCAGTGATCAACGATACGCCTGCAGTGAACAGAAGCACCCGGCGGTCGAGCCCGATTCGATCAATTCCCAGAAGATCTTTCGGGCTCAACGCAACAAGAAAATCCGTTCCCCACTGCGCCAGGAGCAGCCCGGCTACTCCGCCGACAAATGCCAACAGCACGCTCTCTGTGAGCAACTGCCGTATCACGCGTCCCCGTCCCGCTCCAAGCGCGGAGCGAACCGCAATCTCTTTTTGCCGAGAAGCTGCTCGCGCCAAGAGCAGGCTGGCGACGTTGGCGCATGCAATCAACAAAACAAACCCGACCGCGCCCAACAGAATCAACAGCGGGGTCTTCACGTCACCGACGAGCTGTTCGCGAAGCGGGACCACCGTGACCCCCCAGCCTTTGTCGAACTCCGGATACTGTTCCTCAAATCGCGCTGCGATCGAATCCAAATCGCTCTGCGCCTGTTCGAGCGTGACCCCCGGTTTCATTCGCGCGACCGACATCCACGCGCGGCCTCTTCTGATGCGAGCTTGCGGGTTGTAAGGCCACGGCAGCCATAGTTCGACGGGCTTTCCGATCAAGGAACCTTGTTTCACATACAGTTGAAAGTCTGGAGGCATCACGCCGATGACGGTGTTGGCCTCACCGTTGAGCAGCATCGTTTTCCCGACAACGTCGGGATCGCCGCCGAACCTTCGCTGCCAGAGCCCGTGACTGAGCATCACGACGTTGTCGCGGCCCTGCTCGCCGTTCTCAGGGCCGAACGTGTGCCCCAACTCGGCGCTAGCGCCGAGAACGTCGAATAAGTTGACTTGGGCGACCTGCGCGGGCAGCTCTTCGGGATCATCGACGTTGGTAAGATTGAATCTGAAATCGATGAACATCGCCATGTCATCGAAGACCGAGTTCTGATCGCGCCAATCGAGAAAGTTTGCCGGCGAAATGACGTTCCTGCTTCGCCCTCGATTGCGGTTGTTTTCCCAAACCATCACCAGGCGCGAGGGTTCTCGATAAGGCAATCGCCTGAGCAGCACGGCATTCACGACGCTGAAGATGGCCGTGTTAGCGCCAATGCCGAGGGCTAGCGCGATGACAGCGATGGCCGTGAAACCGGGACGCTTTATCATGAGCCGCAGCCCGTAACGAATATCTTGGATGAGGGTCTCCATGTTTCCTCCCTCTCAGAAGGCCAGTGGATTCCGATGAGTTCAAGGTGAAACAAGTTTCTTCATTCGCATGGCGTCATGTACGTATTGACACTCTGCTCGTCACTTCTCCTCCGAATGATTACTTGATCCGCTTCGCGCGCAGCTCTTGCCCGTTGGTATGAATCTCCATCTGTGCGACTTGCCCTTTGTCATCTTTCACGAAGGTCACTTCAACGTCTGCAACTTTGAGGAAGAACTTCGACTCCGATTCAGGAAACAACTCCGACTTGTTTGA
>DATFWM010000046.1:0-2913 GCA_035259295.1 Blastocatellia bacterium
GAGCCGATAAACGCGACTATCGCCGACGTGAGCGATGGTGATTTGCTTGCCGTCGACGTGAATCAGCGCGACAGTTGTAGCCATGGTTTTGTAGGCTGGATCGCTCTCCGCCATCTCGAAAATATCGCGGTTTGCGAAGTCGATTGCGCGGCGTATCAGCTCAGTCGACGAACCGTCTGAGGAGCGGTGAGTCAAGGCCTCCTCGATGGTGTCGGCGGCGGTTTGGCTTGCGACCTCGCCCGCGCGCTGGCCGCCCACGCCGTCGAATACGGCGAACAGCCCGTGCTTTGCCACCGCCAGAAACCGGTCCTGGTTCACGGGGCGCTTGGGGTTCAGCCCTCGATCACAGACGTAGCCGAACTTGAGGTCCATAGCTCGTTTAGATGCCGCGACAATTAATACGGTGGCGGCGAGCCGCGCGTTCGTCGGTCGAAGTATTTGATTCTGATCGCTGCCGAAGATATTCTAGCACTCCACAACTCAGTGGGTGAAAGCGGGCGGACCATGCCGGAAGATGAGCACAGCGAGATTGTCGTCATCAGCGAGCCGATCAGCGCCGAAGAATTGACCGAGATTGCCGCCGAGCGGTTTGGCGATATGGTGAAGGCCGTCGTTGACATCAATCGCCGAATGCTCGCGCTCGGAGGTGGAATGCAGTCCGATGAGGAGGCTGTGCTCTTGGAACAAGGCTCCGCGCAGGCTGACGTTTGGGGTATCAATATCTATCCTGATAAGCCAAGGTCCGAGTGGATAGAGTTTGATTCGCTGATCAATATCAGGCCGAGACAGGAGAATCGCTCACGCGGCGTGGAGGACGCCGGCACGCGAGAACTGATTCAAGAGATCGTTGATTCGCTAATAATATGAAACCCTTGATCCATAAGGAACTCGCAGGCGGGCGTTGGTTCACCTTCTCGATCTATGAGCAGCTTGGGAACGTTGGGAGCGAGTTCGAGCGCGCGGCGAGGGCGTTCGAGCGTGGAGACCACGAACGTTTCGAGAAAGCGTTCGAGCGAATGCTCGAGCTGTTGGACCTAACGATCGAAGATCCGAAATGGCTCGCGGCCTGTCGATTGAGAGAACTGCTCCGGCTGCGCGAAGAAGTGTACGACGTGTTCCACGGCAACCAGGTCTTTGGAACTTCAATCGAGACGCTGAAGAAATACTTCTTGTACCTCGGCATCGCCGCCAGGGCAGTGCGGTAAGGGCTTCTCCGCATTGAAGCGTTTCACGAATGTTTTATTCACCCAACAACAAACGAACTTCTCACTTGAGAGTTGCCTCTCAACGCAGTCTCTTTTTCACCGTCCTTGTGACGCAATTGCTGATTACCACTCTTTTCCTATGCGCCAGGACGCTCTTTGCGCAGCAGCTTCCGGTTCGTCATTACAACGTTGAGGACGGCCTTGGCCACAGCATCGTCGGAGCGATTTATCAAGACAGCAAGGGCTACATTTGGTTTGGGACCGCGGATGGGCTGAGCCGGTTTGATGGTTAACGATTTACGAACTATGGAAAAACCGGCGCTAACCTCAGAGCAGCGGGAGCGGGCAAAGGATTTGTCACCAGCGGCGCGCTTGCGGGATTCCCGATGCCCGTGCTGCGCTACTTCGTGGGAAGCGGAACGAACGCTGCAGGTGCGCAGCCGACAACGCGTAGCTTGAGCTTGCTGACGCCTGCGGACAACGCGGTGATAGAAGCAAACCGGGTTGTTGACTTCAGTTGGAGTGCTGACGAACGCGCGGCGCTTTATCGAATAGAAATCGAGGACCCGCGCGGCGCGCCGGTTCTGTCGGCGTTCTTACAGCGAGGGTTCGAGATGTACCGCGCGCCCTCGTGGTTGAGGAAGAAGACAGCGGATGGCAATCTGCGTTGGCGAGTGGTTGCGCTCGACGGGAGCGGGAATCGAGTTGGAGAGACTGCCTGGCAAAAGCTCCGACTGACGCAAACAAATTGAACTGATTCCTGACAACGCGGCGTTTGAGGCAGGCTGGGAAGAGGAGCGTAGCGCAATCGGGGGTTTTGTGAGGCTGTGAGCGCCTGAGATATAGACCTTACCCAGCCCGTGACACCGGAGGTGCGGACTGTCGCGCTAGCTAAGCTAAAAAACCACCATCTTCAATCCGGGAATATCGAGAAAGTCCTGGGCGTTGGACGTGAAGAGATTAAGGTCACGTTGACCGGCGCGACGGATCATTTCTTCGCCTGTCGAACTTCCAGCGTCAGCACTTCTCCCTCTCTCAAGTCGACCGGCCCGATAAATACCAGAAGCCCGCGCCCAAAACACATCCGCAGTCTCCTGAGCACGCCATAGTGTGAACGGCCATCGTCACGCCTGAACAGCACATCGGTTCCGCTCTCGGCTTTCAGCAACTGAGAAAACCGTTGGCGATCCGCGGCGTTGTTGTGATGGACTACGGCATAGTGAACTTGCGACAGTTCCTTCTCGCTCCCGAGGTACGGGCCCGAGACTTCCAGCACCTTGCAGTCAAGCTTAGTTGAATGTAGGGTCTGGCCCTGCGACAGGCCGACAAAAAGGAATGCAAGAAGCAAGCAGGTGATGAGTGGTCGAGTCTTCATAAGACCTCCTCCAGTACGACGCCGCTGTACCGACGCTCTGCCTCTCCGCTGGCGGGCTCATTCGTATCGCAGCGCGATGATCGGGTCCACCTTTGTCGCTCTGCGCGCGGGGAAGTAGCTGGCGATCAACGCTACCAACACCAACAGCGCGGAAGTTGCAGCAAAGGTCATCGGATCGACTGCGCTGACGCCGAACAGCAAGCTCGCAATCAATCGCGTTATCGCGAAAGCCGCGCCAAGCCCCAGCACTACCCCTGCTGAAACCAGCACAACGCCTTGTCTCAGCACAAGCCCCATCACGTTCGACATCCCGGCGCCGAGAGCCATGCGAAT
>DATFWM010000047.1:0-2388 GCA_035259295.1 Blastocatellia bacterium
GCTTCTTTGCAGCAGCGACGTATTTATTTCCGGGACCTGTAATCTTATCCACACGCGGAACGGTTTCAGTTCCAAACGCGAGCGCAGCAATCGCTTGTGCTCCACCGACGGCATACACTTCCGTAACGCCGAGCTCAACCAGCGCCGCCGCAACCGCGGGATTGTCCTGAAGCGTCCGTGGAGGTGTGGCAACAACTATGCGGCCGACTCCAGCGACCTGTGCAGGTATGACATTCATTACCACCGATGACGGATAACTTGCCGTGCCTCCGGGAACGTACAATCCGGCGCTGTCGATGGGACCAATGCGCTGACCAAATCGTACTCCGTTTGGGCTCTCGGTTTCCCAGGAATGCTGAAGCTCGAATTCATGAAAATACCGGATCCTTTGAATCGCCTCGTGTAAGGCGTCCAAAATCGCTGGATCGGCTTTCGAAGCGGAGGTTCTCAACACCTGTGCGCTGACTCTTAAATCGGCGGGTTGAATCGCGCAGCCATCAAATTGCGCGGTGTAATCGACGAGCGCGGCGTCGCCTCGGAAGCGCACATCATTGATTATTGCGCCGACTTGCGAGATCAGCTCAAAATCGAGAGCTACATTTCTGCTTCGAATGCGTTCGAGTTTTTCGGCGAGTCGCGGTTTATCTGAACTCTTGATGATTTGAATCATGCACGCCCCTCAATTCGTTCTTACTACCCTCTGCCGACAAATCTTCTTAGCGAATCTCTGCGTGCTCCGCGCCTCTGCGATGAAGCTCCAGGCATTGAAGAATCACCGCAGAGACGCAAAGTTCACGGAGGTGCGCAGCGTCCGGCAGCCTCCTGCAGGCGGAACTACTAAATCGTCGATCTACAGAATGATTCATTGTTTCTCCAACGAGTCGATTAGACTGCCAATAGCTTCGGCCTTCAATTGATAACTGGCACGATTGATGACCAAACGAGCCGTTGATTCCGCTATTACTTCTACAGTTTTCAACCCGTTCTCCTCGAGCGTTCTGCCGGTCTCTACCAGGTCCACGATGCAGTCGGCGAGACCCAACAGCGGCGCCACTTCAACCGAGCCTGAGAGCTCGATTATCTCAACGGGCTGCCCGCGCGAACCGAAATGTCGCGCGGCGACTCGAGGGTACTTGGTCGCCACCCGCAGCATTCCGTAGGAATTGAGGATTACATTAGCGGGCGCCGCAACAACCATCCGGCAAGCGCCGATCCCTAATGTCACCCGCTGCAGAACGTCGGCTTCTGATTCCAAAAGAACGTCCCTGCCTACAACTCCGCAATCCGCAATCCCGTGCTCGACGTACACCAGCACGTCAGCTGGTTTGACAAAAATGAAACGGCAGCGACCCGACTCATCCTCTGCCGCCAGGCGCCTTGACGCGAGAGCGTCGCTGGAGAGCGATAGTCCGGCACGTGCGAATAACTCGAGCGCCTGTTCTTGAAGCCTTCCTTTGGCGATGGCAATGGTTAAATTTTGCACGGATCACCTCTCGAAATTAATCTGCACTCGTTCGCGTTCGCCGCGCCTCTTGATGGCCTCTGCGAGCAAGAGACTCGAATCGCTGTTTGCGATATCGGTTTTGTTCCGATCCGTTTCGTGCTGCTCGTTAGATATTTTCTGTTGAAGCACTACCTGAGTGAGAGAATCAAGATCCAACACAAAGCCAACACCAGGTTCTGCGCTTCCAAAAACAGCGGTCAGCCCATCGTATCGGCCGCCGCTTCCTACCCTGGTCGCGGCGCCGTTCAGATAGATACTGAACGTCAGGCCAGTGTAGTAGTCGAGCTTTGCAACGTCACCTAAATCAATTTCGAAGTGATCAGATAATTCGAGCGCCTCGAGTACTCGCCATAATTCGACGAGACGGTTCAGGGCTTCCTTCGAAACAACACTGTTGATAACGCTTTGAGCGATCTCCAGTACCTCGCGCTTGCCTGAAAGTTGGCTCAGTTGCGCCAGGACGCGGCTTTCATTCGCGTTGCATTTCTTCTCGTTGAGGAACGCTACAAGGTCCGCCGCATTGCGAGAGTCTACAAGACGTCGCACCTCAGAGCGGCATACGTCGTCCAGTTGCAGCTGGTCTGCGATGCCGCGAAATATTCCTACATCGTTAAGGGTGATCAGATATTTATAACTGAGGCCGAGCCGCTGGAAGATCTCACATGCGATTGACAGCACTTCGAGGTCGGCTGCATTGGTGTTAGCGCCCATCAACTCGCAACCGGCCTGTATCGTCTCGCGCCTCCACTCGGCGTGCGATTGAGGCTGCTGGCGAAATACAGATGCGGCGTAACAGAGGCGCAGTGGTCGTTCGCGCTCTCCAAACATCGTAACCGCCGCGCGCGCGACGCCGGAGGTTACATCCGGTCTCAGTGCAAGCAAGC
>DATFWM010000048.1:0-2753 GCA_035259295.1 Blastocatellia bacterium
AGCTTGTCGATTTGGCGGGCGCTCGCAGTTTATTCTGGTCCCCATGGCTTAAGGAGAGCCGTCTGATTGGTGCAATCGGCGTATTTCGCCAGGAAGTTCGTCCTTTTACGCACAAACAAATCGAGCTTGTTGCCAATTTCGCCGCCCAAGCAGTCATCGCCATCGAGAACGCGCGGCTGCTCAACGAACTCCGCCAGCGCACCGACGATCTCAGTCAGCGTACGACTGACCTTACGGAAGCGTTGGAGCAACAGACCGCGACGTCGGAGGTACTCCAAGTCATCGCTCCCCGAGCGATCTGGAGTCCGTATTTGCAACGATGCTTGAGAAGGCGGTGCGCATTTGCGACGCCAAGTTTGGAAACATCTACCGCTGGGACGGCGCGCTTTTGCACCTTCTTGCCGCGCACAACACGCCACCCGCCCTGGCCGAATTTCGCAGACGTTCGGCGCTTCGGCCTTTTATTTCGACTCGTCGCATGGTGGAGACGAAGACGGCCGCCCACGTCGCCGATCTTGCGGTAGACAAGGCTTACATTGAACGTGATCCCGGCGCGGTCTCTGCCGTCGAACTCGGGGGTGTGCGAACGGTCGTGAGCGTTCCAATGCTCAAGGAGAACGAGTTGATTGGTTCGTTCTCTCTTTACCGCCAGGAAGTTCGCCCCTTCACCGACAAGCAGATCGAGCTGGTGCAGAATTTCGCCGCTCAGGCCGTCATTGCAATCGAGAATGCGCGGTTGCTGAACGAGCTGCGCCAGCGCACTAACGATCTGGGCCGCTCCGTTGAGGAGCAACGCGCGCTCGGCGAAGTATCGCAGGCAGTGAACTCGACGCTTAATCTCGAGACTGTCCTCTCCACCATCGTCGCCAATGCGGTGCAGCTTTCCGGCACAGAGGCTGGCGCGATCTACGTCTTCGACGAGCAGCAGCGCGAATTTCATCTGCGCGCCACCTACGGCATGGATCAGGGGTTGATTAACGCGTTGACTCAACGGCGCATCGGCCTTGATGATCCGAACGTGGTTTCAGCCCTCGCGCAACCTGAGCCGATCCAGGTTGCGGACTTGCGGGATGAGGCTCCCAATGAGATCAACGAGATTACCCTGCGCGCCGGTTTCCGCGCGCGGTTGCTTGCGCCTCTCATGCGTGGAGAAGATGTCGTCGGCTTACTGGTAGTCCGCCGCCGGACGCCCGGCACCTTCCCGCAGAACACGATTGACCTGATCAAGACTTTCGCGGCCCAATCGGCGGTGGCAATCGAGAACGCGCGCTTATTCCAAAACGTTGAGACCTCGCTCGAAGATTTTGCGGATCACGCAGGACCGACTTGTCCAGACACAGAAGCTAGCCTCGCTCGGTCAATTGACCGCCGGAATCGCTCACGAAATCAAAAATCCGCTCAATTTTGTCAACAATTTCTCGGGTGTATCCGCCGAACTAATCGACGAACTGCGAGAAGCCTTAGGCAAAGTGAAAATCGATGCTGATGAGCGCGCTGAAATAACGGAACTGACGGACACTCTGCGCGACAATCTCGACAAGATCGTACAGCACGGTAAGCGCGCTGACGCCATCGTCAAGAATATGTTGCTACACTCACGCGAAGGATCGGGCGAACATCGGCCCGTCGACATCAACCTCCTTGTCGAGGAAAGCCTCAATCTCGCATACCACGGAGCAAGGGCGGAAAAGCAGGGGTTCAACATCAAGTTGGACCGGGCATTCGACCCCGCCGCTGGCGAGGCAGATGTGTTTCCCCAGGAGATCACGCGGGTTCTACTCAATCTGATCTCGAACGGTTTCGATGCAGCGACCTAGCGCAAGGCAGATTTTGGCAACGACGGCTTTGAACCGACTCTTGTCGCTGGGACCAAAAACCTCGGCGATCGGGTAGAAATCAGGATACGGGACAACGGCGCGGGTATCTCGCCCGACGTCAAAGACAAGATGTTCAACCCGTTTTTCACCACTAAGCCGGCTGGCGAAGGCACCGGGCTTGGTCTCTCGATCAGTCACGACATCATTGTCAAGCAGCATTCGGGGTCTATCGAGGTCGACACTCAGCCTGGCGAATTCACCGAAGTCCGCATTGTACTGCCGCGCGCGGCTGCCTTCATTGTTGCGGGACAGGCGTAGGTCTAGCTCTGACTGTGACGCTGGGCACACCGTTTCAGGCTAAAGTTGGTATACGGATAAAGCGGGAACCGGCGAAATCAGATGGACGAGCATGAGACTGCTCATTCTCGTGGTTGATGATGAGCCCGATGTCGAGGTGCTGTTTCGCCAGCACTTCCGGCGTGACCTGCGTGCTGGCCGGTTTACCATGGAGTTTGCCCAATCCGGTCCAACTGCGCTTCAGCGCATCAGCGATGCGGCAGGGGTATCTCTTATTTTAATCCTCTCCGATATCAACATGCCGGGAATGAGCGGCCTTGAACTCTTACCCAAGGCCAAGGCTCTACGACCAGACGTCCCAGTCATCATGATTACCGCCTACGGCGACGTGGAGACGAAGCGTAAGGCGCTAGAGAACGGTGCTGAGGCTCTTCTGACCAAGCCAATCGACTTTGCGACGCTGCGTAATGAAATCGATCTGCGGGTCGAGCGCGGGGTATGAGCAGTATGGCCCTTGGATGTCGCTGATTGGCACCTTCCGGACTCCGGGAGATGTCCGACCTGAGTCCGCAAAGAGAGCCAAAGCGGACATTGATCACGTCGCCGTCACCATTCGCGATTTTATGAGTACACGGCCTA
>DATFWM010000049.1:0-2858 GCA_035259295.1 Blastocatellia bacterium
CTCAGCACGCCAAGTGTGTCGTGGATCTCACCAATGTTGTCGTCCAGTTCGCTGGCTTTGCGTAACGCCTCGTTTGCAGATCTGTAGCCACCCTCCGGGGACAGCTGTCGGACAAGCGCCAAATACAGATAGGAATCTGCCAAACCAGAATAAGCGAGCGCAAAGCCAGGATCCTTCCGAATGGCTTCTTCGAAGTAATTCTTCGCCGTATTGAGTGGTTGCGCCGTTGTGAACTGGTTCGTAAGGTAATAACGACCCTTCAGATAAGCTTCGTAGGCCTCCGGGTTCACCGGGCGCGCCGAGCGCAGCTGGACCTGCTGTTGCGGAGTTAACTGTGCGCGGACTTGCTGTGCAATCGCCTGCGCAACTTCACTCTGTAACCGCAGGACATCGCCCACGTCCCGCTCATATGTCTCGGCCCAAAGGTGCCGGTCGGAGGGCGCATGAAGTAGTTGGGCGGTAATTCGCACGCGTTGACCCGAGCGTACGACCGAACCCTCGATTATGCCGTCGACATTCAATTCGCGAGCAATCTCCGGCAAACCTTTCTTTGTGCCTTTGTAGCGCATCACGGATGTTCGGGAGATCACGCGGAGGGCGCTGACCTTGGCAAGGTCAGTGATCAGCTCATCCGTCATGCCATCAACGAAGAAATCCTGCGACGGATCACCGGATAAGTTATCGAGCGGGAGGACAGCAATAGAACGCACGGATGGAGCAGCGCCGGTACTATGCGAACTTGTCAGGGCCCACACGGCCATTGCGACAGCAACAACAATCAAGAGCGCAAGCGCTACTGCTGCTCGAGTTCTGGTTGGCTTGCGAGTCTGGGTCTGACTAACGTGTCCTGTCGGTACGAAATGACGTGGCGCCGCACTCCCGCCACCGATAACCGGCGCTATGAAGCGATATCCCTTTCCGGTAACTGTCTGTATGAACTGTGGCCGCTCGGGATCGTCTTTCAGCGCTTGCCGAAGTTTGCGAATCGCGCCATTGATGCTGTTGTCGGTGTCAAGGAAGACGCCATCGCCCCAGATTCTCTCGACGATCTCTTCGCGGCTGACGAGCCGGTCTCTGCGCTCGACCAGGAAGAGCAGCACTTCCATGGGGATGCGTTCCAGCTTGACTGCGCGGCCGGCCCGGCGCAACTCATAGACGTTCAAATCGAGCTCGAAATCCGCTCCAAATTTGATTACTTCCTGGGCTCTGATTGGCTCGGATGACACAGAAAACTCCGGAATGCGGGGGGCACAATTCTACATTGGTTTTCCGCTCTTTGCGGCATCCTTTTGCCCTCTACAACTTAACAGGACACAAAAAAGTAAGCCATCCGACATGTTTTCGCTATTGAGGTCAGAAGCCTGCTCCCGGCAATAATGCCCATCCCCGAAAGGAGAAATCAAATGAGAATCACCGTAGCAATCTCTGGCTTGCTCGCTCTCTGCTTTTTGTGCGTCGGCGTTAACTCCGCCTCCGCGGAAGAGAAACCACGCGTCGCGCAGATCGTGGCCCTGGACGAATGCGACCCAGCCACTTTCAACCTGGCGCTCGGGCCTGATTTCTGCAAGAACGTCACTCTCGGCGCATTCACGACGCTGTCCAACTTATTTGCACAAGCAGCTGCCGGAACTCCGGACCCGGGCTGGGACTTCGAACCCGATGCGCTCAGCATCAAAGAAGGAACTATCCTCAGCGTGGTTGACCAGGGCGGCGAGCCCCACACCTTTACCGAGGTGAAGAAGTTCGGTGGTGGCTTTATACCGGATCTCAATGCCGGAGAGGAGACTGTCCCCGAATGTAATGGCGGTTTCAAAAATGTCGCCGTTGCCAAGACCCGAATTCTTCAAGGCAGCCAAATTCAAGTCACGGACCTGCCGAAAGGAGAACATCTCTTTGAGTGCTGCATCCATCCCTGGATGCGCGTGAAGGTCGAAGTAAAATAAACGGCCGCGCAGATCGAACAAGATCATTTTCGCGTCCTGGAGTGTGTTTTGCTCGTCGACAGATAACAATACTGGCAACACGGCCCATCCTCATGCCCCTCTTTGAAGGATGGGCCCTCTTTACCTTCAATTCCTTCCAAAGTGGTCTTGCGACCTACTGCCCAAGTGGACCTTTTGAGATAGGGCGTACTCGGGCATGCTAGGGGACCTCGAGATGCTCGCTAAAACCTGTTTACTGTTCCTTTCGGCAGTGCTTTTTGCGCCTGTTCCTGCTGCCTCGCAAGTAGCAATTCGATCGCTCACTGGTGTTATTGAGGGTCATCAGGTTGGAGGTGTAACGATCGATCTAGTCGGCAACATTTATGTTGCCGATTTCGGCGACATCGTTTGGAAGATCACACCCGAGGGAGAGCGCCACGAATTTGCCTCGGGCTTTTATGGCGCGTCGGGTAACGCGATCGACAGTGAAGGCAACCTCCTGCAAGCGAACTTCTATGGCGATTCAATCATCAAGGTTGATCGAAGAGGACAAACGAAGCCATTCGTAAACAGCGGCCTGAGCGGCCCTGTAGGTATTGCCATCGACAGGCAAACGGGCGATGTGTACGTGGCAAACTGCCGAGGTAATTCGATCACAAAGATTGGGGCGCAACGTGCGGTTTCGGTATTTGCAAAGAGCGATCTTTTCAGGTGCCCAAACGGCATCGCCTTCGATCGCACAGGCAATCTTTATGTCGTTAACTTTAGAAATAACAAAATGTTGAAGGTCAATCCAAAAGGCTTTGTTGCCTCCTTCGCAACGATATCCGAAAAGGGATTAGGGCATTTATGTTTCAAAGAGGATCGATTCTATGTGACCGCGTACGAATCGCACGAAATTTACGAGGTAACGTTAAACGGTACCGTGAATCGCAT
>DATFWM010000050.1:0-12360 GCA_035259295.1 Blastocatellia bacterium
TGCCGCCCGCGAATGACGTCTAAAGGTGGGAACAATGTTGCGAGCAAATAAGGTGGCGGCAGGCACGATGGCGTTTGTGTTTGCCTTGGTTACCCCGTGCGCTTATGGTCAGAAGAAGGCTGTAAGCCCAGAAACTTTCGATCCGGTCGCGTTCATCAAAAGCTTTCGAATCGGGATGAACTATCTCGAAGTGCAAGCGGCGCTGCCCAAGAGCTCCGATCAGGATACTCTCGCCTACCTGCCGTCGGAGGAGGCGTTTCTGTTGGGCGTCGACCTGCCAGGCGGGCCAACTTGGAGCGCTTCATTCAAGTTTGACACACTGGACACGCCGGCCCGCAGACCCGAACAACTGATCGAATTCAGTTGCAGCGCGGCGTTGTCGCCCCGAAGCGAGTCCTTCGAAACAATAGTGCGAAAAGTTACTGAAGCGTTTGGCGATCCTGTCGAGGTGGATCGCTCGCAGGAACAGTTTCTCCAAGCCGGCTGGCGTGTCTCGGGCGGGTCAGTGCTGACGCTTGAGTATTCGACCTCGCCCGGCGCAGCGGCTAATGCGTCGGCGAAAAACGTCAACATCGAATTCGTAATCAAGCGGAGCCCTCGTCGTAATTCCACTGTTCCCAAGGCAGTAGCCTAGAAACTGTTCAGTTTTCACAAATCAACGAGCCACCGCGCGTCAGCCATATCCACGTGTGGCTGCGCCTTGCGGCGACACTTGTAATCGAACACTTGCGTCGCGAATTGCCGCAGCGGCGGCTCAACGCCAGCGAAACTTACCACCTGGCGCTGGTATGCATTTTGCGTTACCGATTCGCCGGTGAGGTAATCTTTGTCCCGCATGAACTTCGAACCAGAGACTGCTTATGATCCGAAGCGCCGGCTACGGGCTGAAAGGCGTAAAGAGCCAAGATACACGATTTCGCTTCCGGTCGAGGTGAGCGGCTTTGACAGCCGCAGACGCAAGTGGGTTGAATCGACTGAAACCATAAACATCAGCTCCGGCGGGGCCGCGTTGCGGCTCGCAAGGCCGGTAATGATCGGCGACATTTTACAAGTCGAGCTTCCACTTCCAGCAAAGCTTCGAAAGACTCCCGATTCGTCTCCCATCTACAAGACGTATGCTGCCGTTCGCTACATCGGTTATAAGGATGGCAGCCAATTTGTGAGACTAAAGTTCATCCAAGAGGCCGCCTAGAGGATAGTAAGACCAAGATTGCTGTAAGGTTGGACCTGCATCTGCACAAAGTTGGAAGGCGCGCCACTCTCAGCACACTTTTTGGGCAAAAGCGCTAGACCCTAGACTGTAGACTCTGGTTTTCAGACTTTAGACTTTTAGACTTTCTATCTCCTTACACCACAACATATTGTATTTTTTGATTGACACGCATCTATCTATAGGGTAAACTTCAAAACCGCTACGAAGCACGGAGCAATCAACAGGATCAGAGCGGAGCGTTGTAACCGGCTCGCACCAAGGGCTATTATGGCAGTGTCGGAAGGTTTGGCTTCCGCTCGATTTTGTGCGCGCAGCAGTGGTAACAGGGATGTTTGAGTAAGCACGCCTCGGACCAGCCCGGCTCCGCTGAAAACGCGGGCCGGGGATCTGACACAACAAAAGCCAGCAGGCAAATCGAAGCTCCCCGGCTTGTCCGAGGAATCTTGGAGGGATCTCTCTCAATGAATCAAAAGGTAGACTAAGGAGACACGATAATGTCCAGCAGATCCAGCGACGTGCACAAGTCATCCGGTGAGTCCTCAGTTGAAGAATCGATCTCGCCTCTCGTCCCGAATGCCGACGTACGCAAATCGGGACCACTCCCCGATAACAATCAGTTGAGCGAGCTTGGACAAAAGATCTTCCTCGACCGTTATGCGCTCAAAGACATGAGCAAGCGAACCCTGTTCCCCGACGATATGGTGATCGTATGCGTCGACGCAAAAACCGGCCAGCGCGAAATCGGCACCGTGATCGCCATGGACGCGGGCCGCGTCACCGTCGAGTTGAATGACGGCACCAGGATCGAATGCTTGTCCGAGCACGTGGCCAAGCCGATCGAGACTGAGCCCGAACAGATGATGGAGCGGGTCGCGCGCGGGATCGCGGCTGTCGAAGGCGAGCGAGCCGACGAGTGGTATCAAAACTTTCGATGGTTGCTGAACGGTTGGAAGTTCGTGCCCGCGGGCCGGATCCTCACCGCCGCCGGGACAGATCAACAGCTGACTTTTTACAACTGCTACGTCGTGCCCTCCCCGCGTGACTCGCGGCGAGGCATCGTCGACACGCTTTCTCAAATGATGGAGATCATGTCGCGCGGCGGCGGCGTTGGCATAAACGTCAGCAGCTTGCGGCCTCGGCACTCCTATGTGAAGGGCGTCAACGGACGCTCGTCCGGGTCGGTGTCGTGGGGCGCGCTCTATTCGTTTGTAACCGGGCTCATAGAACAGGGTGGCTCGCGGCGAGGCGCATTGATGCTGATTCTGAACTGCTGGCACCCCGACGTCATGGAGTTCATAAGCTCCAAGCGCGAGATGGGAAAGATCACCAACGCGAATATCTCGGTCGGCATCACCGACAAATTCATGGATGCCGTGCACGCGAACGCCGATTGGGACTTAGTCTTCCCCGACAATACGGATCCCGATTACGAGCAGAGCTGGGACGGCAACCTCGACAAGTGGCTGGCGGCCGGAAAACCGGTGGTCGTGCACAGGACCGTGAAGGCTCGCGCGATCTGGGACTCGATCATCGAATCGGCGTGGGCCTCGGCTGAGCCGGGCGTGTTTTTCATCGAGCGCGCGAACAAGATGTCCAACTCCTGGTACTACGACGGGGGTTACTTAGGCTGCACAAATCCTTGCGGCGAACAGCCCTTGCCGGCTTTCGGGGTATGCAACCTGGGCGCGATCAATCTTTCCAAGTTCGTCAGCGAGGGCGACGTTGCCTGGGATGAGCTAAGCAAAGCCGTACGTTATGCGGTCCGCTTCCTCGACGATGTGATCGACGCTACCCCATACTTCTTCGATGAGAACTACGCCCAACAGAAGGCCGAGCGTCGTGTCGGCTTGAACACAATGGGTTTGGCGGAGATGCTCATTCGACTCGGCATCCGCTACGGGTCGGAAGAATCGGTGCAGTTCATAGAGCGGCTTTATCGCTTCATTGCAACCGAAGCCTATCACGCGTCGGCGGACATCGCTGCCGAGAAAGCTCCCTTCCCGATGTTTGACGCCGAGAAGTTTCTGCAGTCGGGTTACATGCAGCAGATGCCCGACGATGTTCGCGAAGAAGTCCGCGAGAAAGGCGCCCGCAATGTAACATTGTTGACGCAAGCTCCAAACGGAACTATCGGAACGATGGTTGGAACGTCGACTGGCATCGAGCCGTTTTACTTCTGGAATTACTTCCGCAAGTCGCGACTCGGCAAACACGAGGAGCGAGTGAAGGTGCTGGAGGAATGGCAGCAATCTCACGCGGGCGAGCCGTTGCCCGGCTACTTTGTGACCGCGATGGACCTTGCGCCCGAAGAACACGTCAAGGTGCAAGCCGCGATTCAGCGCTGGGTTGATTCGTCGATTTCGAAAACCTGCAATCTACCCGAGTCGTACACGGTCGACCAAACGCGCGAGGTTTATGAGCAGCTCTATCGGCTCGGATGCAAGGGTGGGACGATCTATCGCGACGGCTCGCGCGACGTGCAGGTGCTCAACCTTAAAGAAGAGGACAAGGCAGGCGTAGCGAAAGCCGCGACCGTTGAGCCTGTGAGCGAGGTCTCCGCTCAAGTGTCCGAGCAAGTTGAGACCGAACCGACCCCCTCTTCTTCAAGCGAGCTTGTTCAAAGCGACGGCGGCTGGCAGCCTAAGGTGCGCCCGCGCCCCTACAAACGCAGAGGCTACACCGTCAGCAAGGCGACGCCTTCGGGCACCGCTCACGTAACGATGAACGAGGACGAGGAAGGCCATCCGTTCGAGGTGTTTCTTGAAATCGGCAAGGCGGGTTCGGACATCAAGGCGATGGCCGAAGCGATGGGCCGGTTGATGTCGCTGATTCTGCGAATGGCCTCTCCGGTTTCGCCGCTCGAGCGTGTTCGGGAGATCGTAAAGCAGATTACAGGTATCGGCGGCGCGCGGTCTTATGGATTCGGAAAACGAAGAGTCCTTTCGCTGCCCGACGCTGTCGGCCAGGCGCTGGCGGAAAACTATCTGGGAGTGAGCTACGGCAACGAGGACGCCGGGCAGGGCGCGGAAATGGGTATAGCCGGCTCGATTGCTGCTACGCCCGATCACAATCCAGAAACGGTAACGTCAGTCGATCTTTGCCCTTCATGCGGGGATTCCGCCTTCGTGCGGGTGGAAGGGTGTCAGACGTGTTACGCTTGCGGCTACTCTGAGTGCTGATTTTCATCCGGCGCTTCTCTCGCCCTCTTGGAAAGGCGAGCGACAAGGCTAACGCTCTTGCTCGCTCGCCGCTTTTTTTGCGAGGAGACTCACGCACCAGGTCTGTAGGCCGGATAAGTCTTGCGGATTTTCTCTTCTATCTTTTGACGCTCGCCGTCTGAACCCGCGGCGGTGAGCTGTTGACGAAGCCGCTTGCGCTTTTGGTAGCGTTGTCGCCGACGCTTTATCTCTCGGTTACGCTCTCTCATAAAACTCGTTTGGCGCGTTCTATCGAAAGCGAATTGTAGAACGCTGCCGGCAAAACAGTCAAAGCAACGCTGAGTTCTTTCGGAGCCACCGTCCTTCGTAGACGACTTCAGCCGAAGCGGTGAGCATTACCCTTTCATCGCCACGCCAGTCGACTTGCAGCGCTCCTCCTTCGGTTCTCACTCTAACCTTCCGATCCGTCAAGTCGTTCAAAGCCGCAGCCACGGCGGAGGCGCACGACCCGGTCCCCGATGACAGCGTGCGGCCTGCGCCTCGCTCCCAGATTCGAATCTCGATTTCGTCCCGTGAGATCACTCGCGCGAACTCGACATTCGCGCGATCGGGAAAGATCGGATGAGTTTCGATAAGCGGCCCGATCCGCGCGAGATCTACGGAATTCAAGTTTGCTACAAAAGTCACGCATTGCGGATTGCCCATTGACAGGCAAGTTACTTCGAAGACTTCTTCGCCGATCGTTAAAGGGTAGCGCACGACCGGCTCAGCGGAAGGCGAAATCGCCATTGGCACCGACTGACTGGAGAGATCGGGACGACCCATATCGAATTCAAACTCGAAGCGAGTGTTGTCGCTCGAGATGAGTCGCCCCCGCTTCACGCCAGCTGCGGTGGCGATTCTGATCCCGGGATCGCTCCACAATCCCGCGTGATAAAGGTAGGCTGCTAAGCAACGTGTCCCGTTGCCTGAGACTCCCGCCTCGCTGCCGTCAGCGTTGAAGATCCTCGATGCAAAGTCGGCGTCTTTCTGGCGCGCGGACGCGACAAATATCAGCCCGTCGGCCCCCGCGCCATAGTTGCGGTCGCACATCTCGCGCGCAAGCTCGCTTGACGAAGGCAACGCGCTGACATCATCCGAGTTGACGATCAGAAAATCATTGCCCATTCCCTGGGCTTTAAAAAAGCTTATGTGATGGGAACCTGTCATGAATCGAGCTGACGCACGTAGTAGCGAATTCATTCGATCCCCGCTGAAACGAATGAATTCCTCACTACGAGAAGTTATCGGAGTTCAAAAGGGCGGCATTTCCGCTTCTTCAAAATGCGAAATCGCTCGCAGCTCGCGGAAGCGCGCGTTTATCTCATCGTAAGTCAGCCGGCGCATCCGCTCGCATCCGAACTCTTCCACGTTGAAAGACGCCATCACCGACCCATAGATGATCGCCCGCCGAAGCGCTGGCTCATCCATCGCGTTGGTCGCTGCTAGATAGCCCATGAACCCGCCGGCGAAACTGTCGCCCGCGCCCGTCGGATCAAAGACCTGCTCAAGAGGATATGCCGGTGTCGCAAAGTAAGAATCCTTGCTGAACATCGCAACGCCGTACTCGCCGCGCTTTACCACCAGTCGGCGCGGTCCCATTGAAAGGACGCGTCGCGCTGCGCGAACCAGATTCGGCTCCTTGGCGATTTCTCTCGCCTCCGCGTCGTTGATAACGAGGACGTCTATCCGTTCGAGCATGGCGCGCAAATCGTCGGGCGTGTTGTCGATCCAATAATTCATCGTATCGGCGGCGACAAGCTCCGCTGCGACTTGTTCTCGCACCTCCACTTGAAGCGTCGGCTGGATGTTGCCGAGAAAAAGATATCGGGTTTCGCGAGCGCCATCCGAGAGTTTGGGTTTGAAGTCCGCGAATACGTTTAGCTGCGTGTCGCGCGTGTGAGCGACATTCAGGTCGTAGCCGTATTCACCGCTCCAATGGAAACTGCGGCCGGGCACTCGTTCGAGGTCGGTAACATCTATTTCCCGCTCGCGAAAAACGGCCTCTTCTGCGGAACCAAAATCTTCGCCCACAACCGCGACGACTCTCACGCTGGTAAAAAAAGAAGCGGCGACGCTGAAGTACGTCGCCGAACCGCCCAAGATCCGTTCTCTTTCTCCGAACGGCGTCTTGACAGAGTCAAACGCCACGGAGCCCACGACCAATATTGACATAGTTTCGTGATGAGTGATGAGTGATGCGTGATGCGTGATCCTGATTCGTGATCCGTGAGTCAAGGTTCACGATCACAAATCACAAATCACGCATCACGGATCACGCATCACGAATCAGCCCCCTTCTTCTCCGACTCTGCCTTCAACTCATCCAGTCGCGCCCGAGCCTTCTTCGCAAACTCGCTGTCGGGATAAACCTTCAAAAGCTTGTTGTAATAATCGACCGCCCTCTCGTTCTTGTTCAATTTCAGATGCGCCTCACCCATCAAAAAGATCACTTCGTCCATCCGTGAGAAGTCGGGATAAGTGTCAATAATTTCTTGAAGCCTGTCGCGCGCTCCCTCGTAGGCTTTCCGCTTGGTCAAGTACCACCGCGCGACGTCGAGATTGTGCTTGGCTGCGATCTCCATCGCCGGATCGCGGGGCGGGGCCATCGGTTTTCCGGGTCCCTGCGCGGCAGTGGCGGTCGCTATTGAAGTCACCAAGACGATCACCGGTACTAACGTTTTGGCAAAGAACTTCATGCCGGACATCTCGAACACCTCACTCAACTGACGTACTTCCCGATGATCGCCTTAAGCCGCTCTTTAGCTTCAGTCGTGATGCGATCGGGAGAAGTAATGATAGCATGTCGAAGAGCATCTCCGCATTTGCAGGTTCGCGGCTTATTCGCAAGCCGTGCCACGGTCCCACCAATTAGTTTCTGCGCGTTCTCGGAGTTGCGGTTCAAATAATCGATCACCATCTCAACGGTCACCGAGTCGTGGCCAGGATGCCAACAATCGTAATCCGTAACAAGCGCCATCGTCGCGTAGCAAATCTCTGCTTCGCGAGCGAGCTTTGCCTCCTGCAGATTCGTCATGCCGATGACCGACATCCCCCACGAACGATAAAGCTCCGACTCGGCTTTTGTCGAAAACGCAGGACCTTCCATACAGATGTAAGTTCCGCCGCGGTGAACGTCGATCCCCTTGAGATCGGCTCTAGCAGCCTGTTCCAGGGCATCGACCAGCTCGCGGCAGACGGGATCGGCGAAGGCCACGTGCGCCGCGATCCCGTCGCCGAAAAATGTCGAAGGCCGCTGTCGCGTGCGATCGAAGAACTGATCGGGCAGAACGATGTCCATCGGCTTGAGGGTTTCCCGCAGCGATCCGACTGCGCTCGCGGACAAAATACGCTCGACGCCCAACAGTTTCATCGCGTAGATGTTCGCGCGAAACGGAATCTCGGTAGGGAGAAGGCGATGACCTCTTCCGTGGCGCGGCAGGAAAGCGACTCGCACGCCGGCGAGCATGCCGATGAAGAAGGCATCCGACGGATCCCCAAAGGGTGTGGACAAGCTGACCTCTTCAACATCGCTGAGCGCAGCCATCTGATACAACCCGCTTCCGCCGATCACCCCTACTTCTGCCGGTGGCACTCGCTCACCTCCTGCTAAGAAAGCTGGTAGTCCCGCCTTCAGGCGGAAGTTCGTAACGTTCGCATCAAAGTCTACATTACAAACTTCCGCCTGAAGGCGGGACTACGAACAAGCCGCGTTATGATCTCTCGGGTTGACCGGTAGACTTCGGAGTCGTGTCGAAGTCCTCGGGCACTACTACACTGCTCGTTGCTGCGATCTCGTCGATTCGAGCTTCGAGTTTGTCCTGTTTGAGCTTTTCCACAATCTGTTGGCGTACTTTCTGGTCGTTCTCCGGAGACGACGCGTTGCGTCGCTCCTCGAGCTTGATGATGTGAAAGCCATACTGCGTCTCGACCAGATCGCTGATCTCACCAGGCTTGAGCGCGAATGCAGCCTTCTCGAACTCCGGGACCATCTTGCCGTGGCCGAAGAAGTCGTACTCGCCGCCTTTGTCCTTCGAGCCGGGATCGTCCGAGTTCTCTTTGGCAAGCTTGGCGAAGTCCTCGCCTTTGCGCGCGCGCTCCAATAACGCCTGAGCCTTCTTCCGCGCTTCTTCTTTGCTCAAGGCCTTGGGTTTGTCAGCGGGCTTCTTATCTTTCGCCTCTTCCTCGTCTTCAGCTTGCTCCTTCGGTTGGGTGCTTATAAGGATATGACGAACACGTACTTCATCAAATTCGGACGGATGATCTTTGTAGTACTGCTCAATGTCGGCATCGCTAACCAGCTTGTCAGCATTCTTCTGCAGATCGGACACATAAGCTGACGCCAACGCCTGGCTTCTATCGAGCAGCGCCTGCAATCTCGTTAGATCCTCGCGATCCAATCCTTCTTTGCGAGCTCGCTCAGCAATCATCTTGAACTCGCCGTATTGTTTCTTGAGATCATCGCGCTGCTGCCCTTGCGCTTGCTGCTGTAGCCGAGGGTTACCCTGAAGAAAGTCATCAAACTCCCTCGGGTGAGCCTGATAGTAGGCGTTTATCTCTTCGTCGGTAATCTTTACGTCGGGATTTCTCTTCCTGTAAGAATTGTTCAGCGCTTTGTCTTGTTGAAAAGAGAGCTGGGATTGCACCTCCGGACGTTGGGCATAACCTTCTTGTTCAGCGACTTGCGCTACAGCCAGCAGTTTCTTGAGTTCCGAGACTAGCTTCTTCTTCTCTTCTGGATTGGAGGCAATCTGTTGTTGCTGCTGAGGAGGTAAGATCTCCTGGAAGATAACTTCCATATCGTGCGGCGTCAGCCTGACGGTTTTTGCTTTCGACGACGAAAGCTGCACAAACAGCAACGTTGATGCGAGCGCGACCAGTACAACAATAGTCGCAATTACTTTTGTCGGTATTTTCATTATTCTCCTTGTGGTGTTCCCGCCTTCTCGACCAGCTCGACGAGAACCCCATGCGCGCTCGCCGGATGTAGAAAGGCAACAAGTTTTCCTTCAGCGCCGCGCCGCGGGTAACCTTCCAGCAACCGCAGTCCGCGCGATCTGAAATCGTCTAATTTAGAGGCGAGTTCCTCGACCTCATAACAAATGTGATGCAACCCCTCGCCGCGCTTTGCAATGAAGCGGCCAACCGGTGTCTCCTCTGAAACCGGCTCCAGGAGCTCGATTCGCGACTCACCCACCGGAAGCAACGCTACGTGAACGCCCTGGTCCTCAACCGTTTCACTTCCGTCGACCTCAAGCCCGAGCGCGTCGCGATAGAACCCGAGCGAATCCGAAATTGACCGAACTGCTATTCCGAGGTGATCGATTTTCATTGGCCTCTGTCATTGGTCATTTGTCATTAGTCATTTGTCATTTGGTTGCACTCGAAGCAAATGACAAATAACCAGTGACAAATGACTAGGGACTAATTCCCGATCTTGCAATTATCTCTTCAACAACCGAATATGGATCGCGTCGCCGATCAGCTACAGACGCTGCCATCTCGCGTAACTCGTCTTCGTTAACGCTTTTGCTCATCGCGACCTTGAGCAACTGGTCGCGCAGCAGCTCGATGATACGGTGCTCTGCAATCCGGGCTCGACGGTCGCCGAACCCTTCATCGCGTGCTGTAATGAATCCCTCGTAATCTTCGATCGCTGCAGCCAGCTCGCCGGTCCCCTGGTCTTCGGTCGCAACGGTCTTGACTATTGGCGCCATCCAACCGTCGGCCCGTTTTGAAGTCGATGCGAGCAGTTCAAGCTCGCGCTCGGTCCTCAACACACCTTCACGGTCGGCTTTGTTGATCGCGAAGACGTCACCGATCTCCATAATGCCAGCTTTCATTACCTGAACGCTGTCGCCCATCCCGGGCACCAGCACTACTACGGTGACATCTGCCGTTCTCACTATGTCGACTTCATCCTGCCCGGCGCCGACAGTTTCGATGATGACTTTATTATAACCGGCGGCATCCAGTATCGCTACCGCGTCGACGGTCGCGCGAGCGAGCCCACCCAGATATCCTCGCGATGCCATGCTGCGGATGAAAACTCCCGGATCGGTCGCCATTCTCTGCATCCGAATGCGATCGCCGAGCAACGCGCCGCCGGTGAAAGGGCTAGACGGATCGACCGCGATTATCCCAACGCGTTGATCGCGTGCGCGATAAGCGGCTGCCAACCGGTTGACTAATGTGCTCTTGCCTGCGCCTGGAGCACCAGTGATGCCGATCACCAGGGCTTTGCCAGTGTGTGGGAAGATTTCTTTAAGCAAATCGGTGGCATC
Source organism: Blastocatellia bacterium (assembly GCA_035259295.1). Lineage (GTDB taxonomy): Bacteria > Acidobacteriota > Blastocatellia > UBA7656 > UBA7656 > Onstottus_A. The sequence continues at coordinate 10,695 of DATFWM010000050.1, forward strand.
GCCCCTCGCGTCCTCAACAGTGCTGATTGCGCGCGCAATCGAGCGCCTGTCGCCGCCGAGAATACTTGTCGCTAGTGAAGTCATTAGTGATCTGTGATGCGTGATTCGTGAGATGCGTGATCCGTGATCCGTGATGAATGATTCGTATCGTAATGAGTGATCCGTGAGTCATCAAGGTTCACGACTACGATCACGGATCACGAATCACCGATCACGGATCACTCATCACGATTCAAGCTCTCAGTATCTGGCGGGCGATGACCGTTCGCTGGATCTCGCTTGTGCCTTCGCCGATCGTGCAGAGCTTCGAATCGCGCCAGTACTTCTCGGCCGGATAATCCTTGATGTAGCCGTAACCTCCGTGTATCTGCACGCACTCTTCCGAGACGCGAACCGCGATCTCGCTGGCGAACAGCTTGGCCATCGACGAGATCTTAGTCGTTGGCCTGCCGGCGCTCTTCGTTGCCGCCGCGCGATAAGTCAGCAAGCGGGCCGCTTCGATCTGCGTCGCCATATCGGCAAGCTTGAACTGTATCACTTGAAACTCGGCTATCGGTCGTCCGAATTGGTGGCGTTCCTTCGAATACCGCAGCGCCGCTTCGAACGCGCCTTGCGCGATGCCTACTGCCAGCGCCGCAATCGAGATCCTGCCGCCGTCGAGCACCTTCATAGCTTGAATGAATCCTTGACCCGGCTCCCCTATAACGTTTGAGTCCGGAACGACGCAATCGTCGAAAATCAGAGCCGCTGTGTCACTCGCGCGCATGCCAAGTTTGTTCTCTTTCCTACCGACCGAGAAGCCGTTCGTGCCTCGCTCGATTATGAACGCCGAGATGCCGTGCGACCCGGCAGTTCGATCAGTTATCGCCAACGCCACCGTCGTCTCGGCAAACGTCGCATTGGTGATGAAGTTCTTCGAGCCGTTCAGCACCCAGCCGCGGTCTCGTCGAACCGCAGTGGTGCGCATCGAGCTGGCGTCAGAGCCTGAGCTCGGCTCAGTGAGTCCCCAAGCCGCGAAGTGCTCTCCGCTGGCGAGAGGCACAAGGTATTTTTGCTTTTGAGCTTCGCTTCCGGCGATAAGAATGTGCCCCGCGCCAAGTGAATTGTGAGCGGCGATCGCCAGCGCGAGAGACGGATCAACGCGGGCGAGTTCTTCAATGATCGTCGCATACTCGATGTAACCCATTCCCGCGCCGCCGTACGCTTCTGGAACGAGGACACCCATAACCCCAAGCTCGGCGAACTTGGGGCGCAGCTCAACCGGAAAGTGTCCGGCCTCATCCCATTCAGAGACGTGCGGCGCGATTTCAGCCTCCGCAAACTCGCGAATGGTTTGTTTGATCTGCTGTTGGTCCTCGTTCAGCTCGAAGTCCATCACACCTCCAAGAGACTCACTGCACATGGATGACGTTCAGAAGTAAAGGTGAACTAAAGATTTTACACGGCGAGTCGGGAAAAATCAGCTTGTACTGCGAAGTGTGTGAGCTTTTCTTTCTGTGCCGTAGGTTCAATCCTTCGGAAGTGGAGGCGGGCCGTTCGGGACGTAAGGCTTGTACACCTCGCCTTTGCTCTTCTGTTTGAACTCAGCCTGAATCGCTTCACGAGACTTGGCGTCTTCGAACAAATCCACCATCGTCGCAGCGAGCGCTTTAGCAGCATAGACCAT
>DATFWM010000051.1:0-3104 GCA_035259295.1 Blastocatellia bacterium
GGATATGACTGGACCTTCGGCTGACTGGTGATGCCCGCCTTCTGCACGGCGGCGGTGAGCCGGTCTTTTTGAAATTTCTCAAACGCCTGCTGCGACTCCCAAACGTCAAGCACGTGGAGCGTGCCTGCCGCGAAACCGGCAACGTGAAAGATGCCACCCGCCGGCGGGTTTTTGTCGAGATTGAGAGTGCGCATCACTTGGTTGTACTGGTCCTGCGTAACGCCAGCCCATTCCATCAACATCGCAGTTGCCATATCGGCCTCCTTTATCACTGAGAATTTGCAGACAGAAGTGACAGGTTAAGGGTCCAGGGGACCCACCACGTATCGATCGGTGTCCTGCTCACAAAATTATAGTCCGGCGCATGCGATTTAGGTGGGTATTAACTAATTTGCTACAACTGCCTTATGTTCCTTGAGAATTTTGCGGAGGATCGAACGATGACAACGCCGCTCGTCTTCACAGTAGCAACCAACCGAAAAGTTTGTTGATTTGGACAAAGCGGCAAGCGCATCGAGCAAGCGGCTGTTCTCCGGCCTTGACATTTCAGCTCGATAGGCAGAAGTGAATCGCTTCCAAGCCATAGAATCCGTCTGTTCCCGAAGACGATTGATAAGTTGCGCGCTGGGTGCGAGATTAGGCAACCAGACGTCGAAGTAGCCTTCTGCCGCATCGCGATTCCTGGGAACACCGCGCGGGGGACGTCGGACTGTGCCGAGCCTGACACCTTCCCCACGCTTCTTTGGTTTGCCGAGTTGAACGATTCGGATCGACATGACGTTCTACTTCTCATCCGCGGCTGTACAACGACGAAGAAATTTGAACAAAATTTGTCTCCGATCGCAAAGCAATCCGACTATAGCGGCCAATCCCTATCGCGACGGGGAAACCTCTTCCCCGCGTGACATTTTCGTGACAATCTCGCCCGGCCTCGCGGTCTAGAATGCTGCGGTGCATCCGAGCGATTCCAGGCGCAAGCTCCAGGTCCTTCTCTTCATTTCCGCCATTCTCATCCCGACCGTGGTCCTCATTACGCTTGCAATGCGCGTTGCGCGGCAGGATGCAGAGCTTGCAGAAAAAAGAATGGAGGACGAGCGTCGCGACGCGCTGGATCAGCTTCGACGGGAGCTGGCGGCCCGCCTGGATACGATCAAACTTCAAGAACAGAGTCGCCTGTCCGACGAATCCCGAACAGAAGCGGCAGCAGCAGACTCGCCGGTTGTCTTCGCCGTGCCCCTTGTCCAAAACCGCCTAGTGTTGCCGTGGGAAGCTCCACGTCAGCCTGCTGCGTCACCTGAATTTGGTCAGTACCAGAAAGAAGGAGAAGCGCGAGAGTTCCTTGGCAACGACTTCTCGGGTGCCTTTGAGGCGTACGGCCAGGCCCTGCTTGCAGCACGAAGCCCCTTGGACCGCTGCGTGGCACTGTTGTCGCAAGCTCGAACGATGATCAAAGCAGAAAGGAAAGTCGAAGCTGCCGGAATTTATCGCGGCATGTTACACGAATGCGATTCGCTCGAAGATGGCGACGGTATGGCGCCGGCTCTTTATGCCGCCGAGCGTCTGATCTCCCTCGATCTCGATAAGAATCCAGCCTATGAATATCTCATCAGAAGAGCGTCATCTTTGCGTTGGAGGCCGCCCATACAGGCCTATTTGATGCGATCGCTATTACGCGGCTTTTCCGATCGCGACGCACGGCAGGCCTTCGATACGCTGTCGGCGGAAATTCACGACACCGAAACCATCATCGCTTTGGCAAATGACTTGAACCGTCTTGGCCGGCTCGATTTCCCGTTTCATGCAAGCCCCGGCAGATCCGTGTGGCTGGCCTACGGCGATGAACCATGGCTCGTCACTGTAATGTCGAGAGCGTCGTTCGTTCCGCCGATGGTCTTAGCTGTGTCGTCAAAGAAGATTTCGCCTCCCAACGTGAAGCTCCTCGCAACGGAGTCCGCTGATTCGGTGCCGCTCGGTGAAGGCTTCGTTGATCTCCGTGTGGAATGGCCCACCGGACGCTTCGCCGCCGCCACGGCGATTCCGCCGTCAATGTACGTTGGCGGTATCGGCCTGATTCTCGGTATCACAATGCTTGCGGGATATTTGCTGCTTCGAGACGTCAGTCGCGAGATTGAAGTCGCGCGAATGCGCTCCCAGTTTGTTGCCAGCGTTTCGCACGAACTGAAAACGCCTCTCACGGCGATTCGGATGTTCGCTGAAACACTTGCGATGGGGAGAGTCCCGGATGAACGCACGCGTGTCGAATATCTCGAGACTGTCGTCAATGAGAGCGAACGGCTGTCCCGCCTCGTCGATAACGTGCTCGACTTTTCCAGAATCGAGCGCGGTAAGAAGATTTATCGAATGCAGCCTGTCTCACTCGCAGGCATCGTCCAGGCTGCGGCCAGGGCGATGCAGTATCCGTTAACGCAACAGGGATTCGTCCTCAACATCTCGATTGAAGAGCACATCCCCGCCGTTCTAGCCGACGCGGACGCTTTGGAACAGGCCGTACTGAACCTGCTCGCCAACGCGATGAAGTATTCCGGCGAGGCGCGTGAAATCGATCTATGTCTCGCGCATTCGAAGACAGAAGCAGTGATCAAGGTTATTGATCGCGGGATCGGTATTGCCGCAGAAGATCAGCCCAAAATATTCGAAAAATTTTACCGGATTCATACGAGCTATTCCGATCGCGTCGCCGGTACGGGACTCGGACTCACTTTGGCCACGCATATCGTCAAGGCCCACGGCGGGAGTCTTCGCGTCTCGAGCGAGCCGGGCCGCGGCAGCACGTTCTCAATCTGTCTGCCGCTCGAATCGGCCGAGGCACAGGCATGAATAAGATTCTCGTCATTGAAGACGACGCTGCAATCCTCAGGGGCCTTGTGGACAACCTCACCTTCGAGGGTCATGAAGTATTCACCGCCACGACCGGCGAAACCGGTTACGAACTGGAAAAGACCCGGAAGCCCGATCTCATCATCCTCGATCTCATGCTGCCGCGCATGAGCGGATTGGAATTGTGCCGCAGGCTTCGGGACGAGGGTATCCAGACTCCGATACTCATGCTGACGGCCAGAAGCGAGGAGTCGGACCGCGTCATC
>DATFWM010000052.1:0-2119 GCA_035259295.1 Blastocatellia bacterium
TCCGTCTTGTCGCCGCCCGTCTTTGTGGCCGACGCGAGCACCCGGGCTATGAATGACGTGAGCGATAATGTCCGGGTCTTATCTTCACCAACCGACCAGCTATGCGCCGGCCAACTGCCGTCCTGACGCTGCTGCTTGATAAGCCACTCGCGCGTTTCCTGAATCACATCTTCGTCAATCGCGATGAGTTCCCGGGCATCGTTTAGAAAGCGTAGCGCGTATCCAGTGAGCGCAAGGTCCGCATCTCCTCGGCCCCAGTAACTGAAGCCGCCGTTCTCGTTTCGGTAGTTGAGCAATCGCTCATAGCCCGCTTGGAGGTACCGGCGCGCGCGCTCGGCGATCGCCGGAAAGTCTTCGGCGCGGCGACCGTGGTAGCGCAATACCATTAAGCTTGGATACGTCGATGAAATAGTCTGTTCCGCGCAGCCATACGGTCGCTGCATTATGGCTTCGACGCCTTCGAAGATGTGCGCCATCAGGTTTGGATAGATCTTCAGCTCAGCGCGCGTGGTGTTGGTGATTGCCGTGGCGGGAATTGTAAGTTCGAGCGTACCGGAATCATTGAACACCTGACTTGCGGAGTCGATCATCTCCTGGCCGTCCGGGTGTACGCTGATCGGTTTCTCGATCGAATCACTCTCTTCACCAGTTGCGGTAATGCGCTGGCGACCATCGACCATCGGCGCAATGGCGCGAAAGCCAAACAGTTCGCGCGTGGAATCACCCGGCGCGATCTCGCTTCGTTTGCGCGACGGACCAAGAAGCGCGAACCACTTTTCTGGTTTAATCTCGAGGTCGACGGCTTGACTCTTGTCGAGGTAGTTGCGCAGCACCACCGGGAGCATGATCTCGTCGCCCTCGGTTAGAACGCGAGGCGGATCGTGTTCAATGAAGAAAGGTTGAAAGGCGCGGAGCTCTTTTTCGGCGAGGCCGATTTCACCATCGATGGTCGAAGCGACAACGCCGACCTTCCAGGTTGTGATGTTGTCCGCAAGTTTGAACTTCAGTTGCGCGCGGCCTTGAGCGTCGGTTTCGATTGACGGCTGCCACACGAGTGTCTCAGGAAAGTATTCGCGCAGCCGCGGCGTCGAGATCCCGCCTGGTTTTGTCACAACCCCAGCCCCTAGCTTCGCGAGCGAGTTTCGGCCGTTTAGTGGTAACTCAGCGATTCTACTGATTTGAGATTGAGAAGTTTCGACTATCGGCGCACCGCCGGCCGCGACCGTGACCATTTCGCTGACCGCTCCCACCGAAAGAGTAGCGTTAAGCAGGGTGATGTTGGACGAGAATACCGGAACATCGGTGAACACCGTTCGCGAGAACCCGGTGGCATGGAATTGCACCTCGTAAAGCCCGGCGGGCAAGTTGATTAAGCTGTAGCGACCATCGTCTCTGCTTTGAGTTTCGAACGATATTGATGACGCCTTGTTCGTGGCTATTATCTTTGTGTTAGCGATGACCGCGTCGTTGGAATCAGCCACCGAGCCGGTTATGGCGCCGGTCGCTCCCGAAACTGTCGAGGCTCGTTGTAGCACTTTCGCCGCGGCGGATTTGCCAGCTGATTCTGCGGCGATTCTTGAGAGTGTTGTGAGATTGAAGTCGTCCTCTGTTCCTTCCTTGCCGTCCGCTCCCGCGCTGCGCACGAAGATGTAATTCACCTGCTCAGGAATCGACGTGATCTCAGTCTTCTGCTTCGGAGTTTCGTTGTACCTGGCATACGACTGAATCGTCACCTGATCGATGTAGCGCGCTTCAGACCTGAACGTCGCGTAACAACGATGGCCCCACGGGTCGCGCACGCTCGCCCAGTCGATGCCCACCTGACTGAGCGCCTGTGCCAGTTCGTTCTCGTTTCCCGAAACTCGCGAAGCTGCTCTGAAATACTTGCTGATTGCGTCGTCGAGTTTTGCGCGCGTGTCCTGGAAGGAGTCGATCATCGCTCTCCAGACGATGAAATCATCGCCGGCGTGCCGACTATCTATTTCGAAACGTCCGTCCGGACCGGCGCTTTTCACGTTCACCGTGAAGTACGCGTTGTTAATCCCAAACTCGAAGATATAGGGCTTGCCCCAGGGATCACGAAGCCGGTTAAGTCCGACTCCCTCGCGCAAAAGCTCGC
>DATFWM010000053.1:0-6642 GCA_035259295.1 Blastocatellia bacterium
TTCGGCGACTTGCCGAAAGAAGAAAAGGTGTGAAACGACCAACTGGAATTCGGCGAGATGTTGTATGAGTGCGCTCCCGATTGAGCTGCGGGCGTAACTCGTTCTTGTTTCCCACTTCCGTCCAGCCTGGATCGGTACAAGTAGCGCTGGGTTGCGTTCTCAGGCGACGCGTAGAAGTACAGCCAGCCGTTCTTTTCATCCTCGCTCACAACACTGATCACATCAAAGTTGCCCGAAGTGATCAGGCTGATTGTCGCGCCGTCTCGGGAGATGACGTAAGCGTGTCTCCACCCGTCGCGTTCGCTTATCCACAAGAACCGCTTGCCGCCATCCAGCCAATCGATGTCGTCTCCGTGCAGATCAACCCACGCTTCGTCGCGCTCGGTGAGAATCGTCCTCACCTTACCTGTGTGAATATCGCCGAGCATCACCAGGTTCGTGTTCTGCAAGCGGTTGAGTTGTTGCAGGACGACTTCATCGGAACTCTCGGCCCAGTTCATTCGCGCGATGTAGTGATTGCGCGGATCGCCCGGAACATCCAGCCATCGAGTTGGGCCGCCTTGCGCGCTCACGATACCCACGCGCGAAGCCGAATTCATCTCGCCCGCTTTTGGATAAGGAATCGGCGTAAGAACCGGATACAGCGAATCTGTATTGTTGATCAGATAGAACTCGCGCACGCCTTCGCTGTTGAGCTGCCAGTAAGCAATGTGAGTTCCATCCGGGCTCCAGCGCCAGCCTTCACGCAAGTCCAGCTCCTCTTCGTAGACCCAGTCGAATGTGCCGTTGATGAGCTTGCGCGAGCCGTCTTCGGTAAGCCGCGTGATGCGATGGTCGGCTAGGGTTTCGACATAGATGTTGTTCTCGCGGACGTAGCCGACTCGCGTGCCGTCGGGCGAAAACTTCGCGAACATCAACGTCGCGGGTTTCGCGTCGCCGCCCAGCTTGGCCAGTTTTCCCGCGCCGATGTCGAGCACCCAGTAATCGCCCCGAGTGTTCTGACGCCAGACGCGCTGCGAGTTGGTGTAGATCAGCAGCCGCTTACCGCTGGCGGAGAAGGCATAGTTGTCGATCGCCAGCGGAGTTGAGCTTCCGCTTGGGATCAGATGCCCAGCTGCCACCAGCACTTCTCGTCGCCCGGTTTCAGTGTCATAACGGACAATGTCGCGAGCGTCTTTCAGCGTTGCCGAAGGCTCGAGGCGAGTGTAGCTCGCTCCGCCATCCATCCATCGCACGGACCCGAGCGAATCCGGGGTGAACTCCTTCGAGCTGAAAATCCGGTCGAGGGTGAGAGCCGATGGATCGGCTTGCTGCGCGACGGCTTGGGACGCAATCAACGTTGCCAGAGCGAGCACGATGATAGAGCGGCGACAGATCATCTTCACCTCCATTTTGATAAACCCTTGCCGTCGTTAGCCAACTTACTCTTAGAATACTGGATTAGCTTCATCGTAAAGCAATACAGCTTCAGCTTCTCGAAATTGTATATTCATCTGTTCAGTTTCATAGTACGTCATGAAAAGCCTCTCTATCGGCACAAACTGTCGGTAAAGCACACCTATTGACTCCTCGTCTGCGGATTCGAAATGGCTGTTAGCTACATCTATGCTGAATGTCGCTGAGACGAAAGTTCTATTGCGACATGAAGGTACCCTACCTTCGAACGAAATACCCCGGTACAGACATACACGATCATGACCAAGTCGGCGAAATACTGACTGAACAAATGCCATCCTACATAGAATATGTTCAGCACGCCTCGCTCGATTCCACTTACCTGAAAATAGCTCAGGGTCTCGTATGAGCTTCCCTTCATATGCCACCAACCCCAACTCCGCCATAACAATCTGATGTCCCTTAACCATTTCTCCGGAGTATGGATTGCTAACGAATTGTCGGGCAAGAGCCTCTTCCATCTGACATAATTCTCGTGAGGCTAGATACTCTTGCAAATCGCTAAAAAGTTCAGGCGCTCCCTTTCGGGCTTCCGGGGTTGGTAGATCGTGTTGCCCCGAAAAGAATTGGGAATGATCCTCTAGCCAATCGCCTACTTCCGCACAAATCTCTACAATGCGCTTAAGCGTTACAGTTCGCGCCTCTTGATCAAGGGAAATTTGGAGCGGGTGAGCAAACTGGTCTACAGCTCTGTGAATATCCAATAACGCGCTGGCAGTTGCCAGCTGCCCGCCTTTCTCGAATTGATAGTTTGAGACTTCCTCAAAAGGGATCTCCCACAACGCGCCTTTGTCTTCAAACGCCTCAATACGAACGACAAAGATTCCTATTGATCGACGTATATCTATAATCTTTATTGGAGTTCGACGCGAATCTAACAGCCTGCCGCAATTTCCAATAACCAGATGACGGTACTCGCCTGATTCAAACTCTGAATCCGGGAGCCTGATCTCATTAGATTCATAGATTGACATCTATTTCTTTGGTATGCAGCGCGTTCCGTGTAGACGTGTTCTCAGGACCTATCAGCAACTACTTCGGGAGCCTCGCGACGGTATCCGAAATAAGGATCCGGAGCCTATCGCTTCGGTTGGTTCTTGGTCCGCTTCGTCGCCTTCTCGATCTTATTGACCCGCTGCTCAAGCTTCTCGACACGTTGCCTTGTGCTCGTCTGTATCTGTGTCAGCAGCAGCACGTTAGACTCCATTGATTCGGCGATTTCGAGCATCTTGTTGATGCCTCTCGCATCTCCGCCCTGTCAGCCTCGGCTTGTTCGCGCATCTGGTTGATCGCTTCTCGCTGCAACTTTCCATCGGCTTCGGCTTCCTCGCGTACAGCTTTGACCGAGCTGCTTAATTCTGCGACTTCTTCAGAAAGCTCGATCACTTTGCCGGTAAGCAATTCCTGGCCTTCGAACAAGCGCGTGATCGCTGTTTCCATCTCTTCGTGGGTCATGCCTGCAGAGCCTCGTCTCGCTGGGCGTCAATAATACAATTGTCAAAAGCGCTTTGGCACGCGCCAAATAGCGACTCTCAATCCAGCGAGCGACGCTCGAATTGCCGCAAGCCTAGAAAGGTGAACAGCGCGCAGAAGCCAACCAACCCTCCGAGGATCAGCAGCGACGGCATGTGCGCCAACTGAGGCGTCAACGCCGCGCGAAAGCCTTCGCTGGCGTAGACCAATGGGTTGATCAGCACGAATTTCTGAAACCACGGGATCACTCGAAGCCGGGCCCACGGATAGTAGGCGCATCCGAAAAAGATCATCGGCCCGAGCAGCACGTTGAACATCAACCCGATCTGTTGCGGCTCGACCATCGTCCCCATCACCATCCCGAAAGCCGCGAACAGCCAACTCGTGAGAAGCGCTACCGAAATCAGCCAGAGGAAATTCGCCGGCTGAAGGCTCAGATGCGTGCCCATCATCAGCCACGCAAGCGGCAGGACAAACAGCCCCGCGATGACCGCCTGAATGATGCCGACGATTATCTTCTCAACCGCAACTCCGGTGATGCTGATAGGCGCAAGCAACCGGTCTTCGATTTCTTTAGTCCATCCGAATTCTACGACCAGCGGAAGCGCCACCGACTGCATGCCGGAAAGTGTCATGCTCAGCGCGAGAATTCCAGGTAATAGCAGGTTGTCGTAACCCTCTTGCACGATCCCCTGGCGCGGCATCACGTAGCCGAAGATAAACGTGAACAGAATTGGCTGCATTCCGACGCGCAGGAAAAAGAACTTCAGCTCGCGCCGTGCGACCCGCATATCGCGATGCAGCAGAGCTAGCATTGTGGCCATCGGTTAGTCTCTCAAACTCCTGCCGGTCAGATGCAAAAACAAATTCTCCAGACTCGGCTCGGAAACGTGCGCATCTGTAACCATCACTCCTTGTTCGCCCGCTACACGCATCGCATTAGCCAGCAAACCTTCCGCTTTGTCGGCGTAAACGCGTATGCGGTTGTCTTGCACTCTCACATCGACTACACCGGCGAGGCGAGGCAACGCAGAAGCAAGCGTGCTCAACCTGCCGTCCGCGTTTTGAACTTGCAACTCGATCAAGTAGCCGCCAGGCACTCCGGCCTTGAGCTTCGCCGGCGTGCCCATTTGCAAGAGCTTGCCTTTGTCCATGATCGCGATTCGCTGACAAAGCTGATCTGCTTCTTCCATGTAATGCGTCGTGAGGAAGATCGTTTGGCCTTTTGCGTTGAACTCGCGCAGCAAATCCCAGATCGCGCGTCGAGCTTGCGGGTCAAGGCCGGTGGTCGGCTCATCGAGAAACAGAATCGCCGGATCGTGCATCAGCGCGCGAGCGATCTTCAGCCTCTGCGCCATGCCCCCCGAATAAACAGTTGGTTTCTCGTCAGCACGCTCCGCGAGTTGAAACCGTTCCAGCAACTCTTGCGCGCGCCGCTCTCGGATTCGTTTTGGTATACCAAAGTACTCAGCGTGAAACAGCAGGTTCTCGCGACCGGTCAGGCTGCGGTCGAGGTTGTTGGCTTGAGGGCAGACGCCGATGCGTCGCTTGACCGCAACTGGATGGCGCTTGACATCGATGCCGTCAACAACTGCGCGTCCACCGGTCGGCAAGACTCGCGTCGTGAGAACTCCGATCGTAGTGGTCTTACCTGCGCCATTCGGTCCGAGCAATCCGAAGAACTCGCCTCGCTCGACCTCGAAGGAAATGCCGTCGAGCGCTTTCACCTCGATCGGGCTGCGACGGCTTTTGTGTTTGTAGGTCTTCTGGAGGTCCTCGACGATGATTACATTTTCCATTGCTCGCCCTGGATCCAAGTAAAGAGAACGCAGTCTCAATTCCTCTTGCGCCTTACATCAAGACTCTTTGTCGCGCATGCGAGTTAGATTGTCAACCGCGACAAGGTTTCTTGACCGTCCTTCTCCCGCGCCGTTATCTTTTACTCCTATGCTCAGAGTATTTCTTGTGTCCCTGATAGCTGTTTGCTTGGTTGTATCGGCCGCAGCGCACCAGAACTCGCCCGATTCGAAGCAGAATGTGAAGCCCACCGCGCAACCGCGTGCAGGATTCGTCACTCCTTCCGAGGCGAACGTCTGGATCGCACCCGATGTGAGGACATTCGTGGTGATGGCGGCAGTGAACGCGGCCGGTTTTGATTACGAAACCGGCGGTCAGCCTTTATCGCCCGCGCGCGCCGAGCTGAGAAAGGACCTTTCAAAGCTCGATCCCGCGGTCAGGGAAAAGCTCGCGGCGTTTTATAAAGCTCATCGCCGTCAAGCCGTTGACGAAGCCGCCGATGCTGTAAGGTATGCCGCCCTCAGCTTGATGATGACGCCACCTCCAGCTTTCACGGTTTATCAATCGACCGACCGCGCGATCCCTGACGACCTTCAGCCTCTCCTCGACTTCATCCCGCTCGTGCGCGAGTTCTATGTGAAGAGCGAAATACGAGAACTCATACCAAAGTATATGTCGGTGGGTGACGCGTACGCGGCGGCTTATCGGAAGCCCATTGGCGAGTTGATCTACGAAGTGCTCGAGTACTTTCACACTGAGCCGCAGACCGTTATTCACATGCGGCCGCTGGTTATCACCACCGGTGAGGCGGAAGCCAAAATACGGAAATCGACGGTAGTCGAGCGATCGCGAACGAGACAGGTGTTTGTGATCCCCGATCCGCTCGCCGCATTGAACACTTCGATTGTCCGCGGCGACATTCTGAATCAAAAGGAAGATTTGTTATCGCGCCGGATCGGGGACGACTACATTGTAATCATCGGCCCATCACGAGCCGTGGCTACCGACTCGGCGCGCCAGGCGATGATTCGATTCGTCATCGACCCTTTGGTTGAACGCCACCTGAAATCCTCGCTCGAATATAAAGACCAGATTCTCAAGCTCGTCGCCGCGGTGCCGACCGCCTCCAGGCAGTACAGCAACAGCGTGTATCTCATCATACGCGAATCCCTGGCGCAGGCGACGGAAGCGAGGATGCGTCGCTTGCAAGCGATCGCGACGCGCGGAGCCTACAGCGTGGACGATGCGGCGTTTGATCTCGCCGGAGCCTATCTCCGCGGCGCGGTGCTGAGCTTTCATTTTTATGAATCGCTGGCGGGCTTGGAGAAAGTTGGCATAAGCCTTGAGGACTTCTTCGATCAGATGGTCGCGACCGCGAAGTTCGATCGCGAGGCGACGCGCGCCCGCGAGTTTGAGCCTGTCGTAGCACGGGTGTCGGCAAGCCGCGCCAAGACCTCCAACAATCCGACGCGAGAAGGCGCGGGTGCCGAAGCGGTGATGGGCGCGATGGCGGCGAAGATACTTGCTTCGGACGATCTGATTCGGCAGAAGCGCTTCGCTGACGCGCGACCGATCCTCGAAGAAGTGCTTGCCGTCGAGCCAAACAACGCCAGAGCGCTTTACGGCATGGCGCAGGTCCTCACTCAGTCGGCTTCTCCGGTTGAGCGCGATCCGAAGGCCGACGAGAACGACAAGATTCAGGCTCAGCACGACCGGCTCGAACAGGCTATAAAGCTTTACCGCAAGGCGATTGAAAATGCCTCGAAGCAGTCCGAGCGCTGGCTGATCCAATGGAGTCATGTATTTCTCGGTCGGATACTCGATTTCCAGGAGTTTCGCGCAGACGCGCTGGCCGAGTACGAGAAGGCCATTGAGATGGGTCCCGACATTCCCAACGGCGCGTACAAAGAAGCGCTC
>DATFWM010000054.1:0-3009 GCA_035259295.1 Blastocatellia bacterium
GAAGCTGAAGTCGAGGTTAGACGAATTCATTCTCGGTAGCGTAAACACCAGATGCGCCGCCCGGGGATCGCCGGATTTCGCAAGTCTGTCGATCGCCGGGCCGCCGGGGTAGCCGAGCCCGAGTAGCTTGGCAACCTTATCATAAGCCTCGCCCGCTGCATCGTCGCGAGTTCTGCCCAAGACTGCGTATTGGCCCTCCTCGGGAATGAGGAAAAGAGTCGTGTGCCCGCCCGATACGACCAGCGCGACTGCAGGATACTCCACTGGCGGGTTTTCGAATACGACAGAGTGAATATGACCTTCAATATGGTTGACGCCCACGATCGGTTTGCCGGCGACCATCGCCAGCGATTTTGCGAAGCTGATTCCAACAAGAAGCGACCCGATCAGCCCGGGTCCTTGGGTAACGGCTATGCCGTCGATCTGGCTTAGCGGGACGCCGGCTTCTTCGAGGGCTCTCCCAACCACCGGCGCGATCAGGTCCAGGTGTTCACGCGAAGCAAGCTCGGGCACGACTCCGCCAAACGGCGCGTGAGTTTCGACTTGAGAGGCGATGACGTTTGATTTGATCACGCGGCCGTCTTCGATCACAGCCGCCGCCGTCTCATCGCACGAGCTTTCAATGCCAAGAACCAGCATCTGACCTCATTCTACACGACAATTGCGATTGTCGCGTTAAGTTGACTTATGGGTCCGGCGTCTTTAAATGAACAAGTCCGCGGAAACGTGGAAGAACTCAGCGAGGGCCTTTGCACGGCTCTTGCTAATGGAGCGTTTTCCGCTGAGGATGTCGGATGTTAAGCCCTTAGAGCCAAGCACACCCCAAAGGTCACTAGACTTCACGTCCCGCGCCGCCATCAATTCCTTAAGAATGCTTAACGGCGTAGCCGAGCTGTTCTTCTCCAGTTGGTAGTGTTCTTCTTCAAATTTCTCTACAAGTGTAACGAGCAATTCTAGAAGGACACCCTCTTCCGGCGTAAGGTTTCCATCACCTTTATCCATCAACTGCTCAATGATCTGGAGCACGCGTTCGTTTTCTTCTTCGCTGCGGATCGAACGCGGAAGCGTCTTCGCAAGAAGTCGCGAGTATTTCCTCGAGTCGATATCGACGCTATGAACGGCAGCCATACTTCCAACCTCCCTGGTCATATTCCTTATGCGTGAGAATGTATTTGATGTAGATCACATGCCGATGAAAGGCTATCTTGGCAATCAGTCGATACTTGTTTCCTCCGATGTTGAACACGACGCATCTGCTGACGAGATCAGCATGCGGATATACGGCGCGAACCTCCGCCAGATTTCTCCATTTAGCCTTCTTCGCAATTCGATACCAATCATCCAGCGGCTGAGCCCCACGCCCTTCGCGTTCCACGAATTCTCGGATCGCCCGATGACTTATTATCCTCACCGCTTCATGTTCACATTACGTGAACGCATTGTAACGTACAAGGTCCCCAATGTCGTACAATAAACCGGGCTGAAGTCCTTGCCGCATCTCGCGTCGGTTTGCTACGATGCGCCAAACAGTGGAAGCTTTCATCAATGCCCACGTATTGCCGCGATAGTAAGGAGAGAAAAGAAAGATCGGCGACGAGAGTTTGCAACGGCTCGGCGTCAAGACGGAGGTAAAATGTTTATACGTTTCATTACTTTCATTTTGATAACTTGTGTCTTATTAGCTTCAGACAAGATCAGCAGCGCTCGTCCGCAGCAAGATGGGATTGCTTCGGCTAACGGCGCAGCAACCAGGTTCGCGCGCGACCCGAATCAACCCGTCGACCAGGAATACACAAAGAAGATCCACGAGTACACGACCGAGCCTTTCTTCAGCTCACCGCTCGTCGATTATTTGCCCGCTTCGAAGACCGTCCCGACGCCTAAAGCTGTGCTCGGAGACATCGCCGGCGCGCCGGGCAAGCTGCCTTATTCGCACGAGGTTTATCGCTACATGCGAATGCTCGAAAAGGCGACGCCGCGAGTGAAGGTCTTTTCGATCGGCACGACTGAGGAAGGCCGCGAGATGATCGCTGTCGCAGTGAGCTCCGAAGCCAACATGTCGAGGCTCGAAGAGAATCGCGCGCGGCTCGCAAAGCTGGCCGATCCCCGTACGATTAACATGGACGACACTGAAGCCGCGAGGCTGGTCGCCGCTTCGACGCCGATTTATTACATCACAGGAACGATTCACTCGCCGGAAACCGGCGCGCCCACAGCACTGATGGAACTCGCGTACCGACTCGCGGTTGACGAAAGCCCTTACATCAAAGCGATTCGAGACGGAGTCATAGCGCTCATCACTCCAATAGTTGAAGTGGACGGCCGCGATCGCCAAGTCGATATCTACAACTGGCACCTCGCGCATCCCGGTGAGAACTGGCCGCCGCTGATTTATTGGGGACACTACGTCGCGCACGACAACAATCGCGACGCCATGGGATTGACGCTCAAGCTCACCCAGAACATCGCGAAGACTCTTATGACTTGGAAGGCGCAGGTGCTTCACGATCTGCACGAGTCCGTGCCTTATCTGTATGACAACACCGTTGGTGATGAGCCCTACAACGCCTGGCTTGATCCGATCCTCACCGACGAATGGCAGTTGATCGGTTGGAACAACGTTTCGGAGATGACAAAGCTTGGTATGCCCGGCGTGTTCACTCACGGGAACTTCGACACCTGGTCGCCGGGCTACTTGATGTTTATCGCAGCGACCCACAACGGTATCAGCCGCTTATACGAGACGTTCGGCAACGGCGGCGCCGACACAGTCGAGCGAACGCTCTCACCGAACGAATACGCTCGAACCTGGTACCGCCAGAACCCGCCGCTTCCGAAAGCCAAGTGGTCCCAGCGAAACAACAACAACTATGAGCAGACGGGGTTGCTGACTTCGCTCTCATACTTCAGCGCAAACGGCAAGCTCTTTCTAAATAACTTCTACTTGAAGAGCAAGCGATCGATCCTGAAGCCAAAGGCCGAAGGGCCCGCGGCGTACGTCTTTCCGGC
>DATFWM010000055.1:0-4305 GCA_035259295.1 Blastocatellia bacterium
GTTGAAAGAGATAGCCGGTACCAGCAAGCGACGAAGTTGGTGCGATGGCTAAGGTCGGGTTGGTCACCGGCTAAAGAGGCTAGTGACCGCAAACGTCATTAGCGCAGTCTAAATGTTGTTAGCCGTATGAGCAAAGAATTACGAGTCGCGTTGATTTCTGGACCGGCGTACGATCCGCTGTATGTCAGTCTGCCGAAGTTCACCGAAGTAACTGGCATCGAGGTGAATGTCGCCTTTAGCGGCGATCACCCTGCGTTGAATCGGCATCTCGCGTCGCTCGACGAAGTACCTTATGACTTGGTCTCTACGCACACGAAATACGCACCGTCGCAATTCAGCTTCCTGGCGCCGCTCGATGAGTTGATCGGTCGCGATGGCCTCGAAGATTTCGTGCCGCTGCTGCTGGAACTGGCAAGCGTTGACGGCTCGCTGTACGGCGTGCCCAGAAACATCGATGTCAGGCTATTGCATTATCGAACCGATCTAATCGACTCGCCGCCCAGGACTTGGGATGATTTGCTCGCGCTCGCGCGAAAGCACAACGCGCCGCCTGACCTTTATGGGTTCTTGTTTCCGGGGCGAGAGTCCGGTTTGTTCGGCACGTTCTTTGAGCTTGCTGAGATGGCTGGCGCGCGATTGTTCCCGGAAGATCTTGTGCCCGACATTCAGAACGACGCAGGGCGATGGGCACTCGGGCTGCTGCGGACTTTTTATGTTGAGGGACTTGTGCCAGCCGAGTTGCCTGACTGGCACTACGACGAGGTGCACGAATGCTTTCGCGAAGGACGCGCCGCGATGGTCGGGGACTGGCCTGGCTACTACGGCCTCTATCGGGACTCGAGGATTTCAAATGTGCACGATCGGCTCGCACTCAGCCCGTATCCGATCGGGCCGGCCGGCAAGTCGCTGGCGTACGGCGGCGGCCACACTTTCGCGTTGACAAAAAAGGGCGGAACGAAGAAAGAAGCGCTTGACCTATTGCTTCATCTGACGGCATACGATCAGCAACTTCTGGAGGCTCGCAAAGGCTGTGTGCCCGTGCGTAAAAGCGTTATGCGCCAGATGCAAAGCGAGGCAGACGCGGCGAACCTAGCGCGCCTCGCGATGCTCGAAAAGGTGATCGCCGAGCACATACTGATCCCGCCCAAGTTCGCGCGCTATCCGGATGTTGAGGACGTGCTGTGGCGAACGGTTCAGCGGGCGATGTTGAGGGAACTCACGGTCGATGACGCGCTGAATCGAATGACAGAACAGATTCGGCATATCGTGCGATAGCCTGTGAGCGATCCTCCGCCGCCGCTCATACAAGCTTGAATAAATGGATAACAATCTTAACGACAAGAGTTTCTTGCTGACCGGCGCACACGGGTTCATCGGCGCGTGGATCGTCAAGCGGTTGCTCGCGGCGAACGCTCGCGTTGTGATCTTCGATCAAAGCTCCGACGCACATCGTTTACGCTTGATTATGAACGATGACCAGATCGCGCAAGCGACGGCGCTCACTGGCGATATCACCGAACCGGACGCGCTGTTGCCTGTGATAGAAGACTACGCGGTCACTCACATTATTCATCTTGCGGGTTTGCAAGTGCCGACCTGTCGCACTAATCCGCGACTCGGCGCGATGGTTAACGTTGTCGGCACGATCAATGTGCTTGAAGCGGCGCGTCGCGCTGCTGACCGAATTCGAACTGTTGTTTACGCGAGTTCTGCCGCTGTGTTCGGTATGGTTGAAGAAGAGCGGCCGCTTACCGAGCGCGATCCGCCTCAACCGACAACTCACTATGGCGCTTTCAAGCGCTGTAACGAAGACAACGCGCGGGTTTTCTATCTGGATCACAACGTGAACAGCATCGGGTTGAGGCCGCTGACTGTTTACGGCGTCGGGCGAGACTTCGGCCTGACTTCAGACCCGACGAAAGCAATGAAAGCCGCCGTTGTCGGGCGACCATTTCATATTCGCTTCGGTGGACGCACGGATTTTCAATACGTGGCCGACACGGCTGACATTTTCATTCGTGCCGCGATGTCGAATCTGGAAGGCGCTCACGTTTTCAATCTGCACGGCGAGACGATTCACGTTGCCGACGTCGTCCGCGAACTCGAAAGCGCCTGGCCAGACGCGCGCGGCACGATCACGTACGCGAGCGAACCGCTTTCGATTGCGCCTGAGATGGATGACACGGCGATTCGAAGCGCGCTGGGTGAGCTTCCATCGACGACGCTCGCGGTGGGCGTGCGCGCGACGGTTGAGCGATTCGCGGAACTTCATCGCGAAGGCCGTCTGGATACAAGCGACCTTGATCAGTAGGTCGGCGTCCGACGAACTTCAGCTTGTCGCCGGCTGCCTAAGAATACCAAGACAAAGGGCGCAACAAACTAAAGTTTATCGGACAGATGAGAAAGACTATGCCGGAAGCGCTTGACGATTCTATAATGTCTTCCCATGTCCGCCGCTTCATCACATCTGCCGGGTGAATCAACCGTTGCTCTCGACCGAAAAGATCCTTACCTTCGTCTGCACGCGATTAAGATTTTTGTTCGAGATCAAGATCGAAGCCTGAGATTCTACCTGGACCAGCTAGGGTTCAATCTGGTCTACGATACGCGGCTTCAATCCGGCGAGCGTTGGGTAGCCGTCTCTCCGCCGGACGGCACTGCGATACTTGCGCTTGTGGCGCCTAAACCCCAGTCGCGAGATTGCAAGCTCATCGGTCGCGCAACGCAAGTTGCTTTTGTCACAGACAACGTGCTTGCCAAGTACCACGAATGGTCGAGGCGAGGGGTAAAGTTTCGTCGCATCCCTCGGCTGAAGCGCATCAAGTACGAGCGTGACAATGCGGCGTCGTCCTCAAGCACACAGCCCTCCGGTTCGCCTTCTACTTCAATGCTGATGGGCGAGCGTTCCCCAGTTTGGGGCGGTGTGTTTACTCGTTTCGAAGACGTCGACGGGAATACTTTTTCGCTAGTGAGCTTCGACGAGGTGAGCCAGGCGCTCGATGAGCAACGTCGCGCGTTGGCTGAGAAGCTGGAACTGGAACGTCGCGCCGCGCAGGAGCTGGAAATTGCCAAGCAGGTGCAGGCGAGGTTATTTCCTCAAACACGCCCGCCTGTTGCGACGCTCGACTATGCGGGTACGTGTATTCCAGCTCGAGCGGTTGGCGGGGATTACTACGACTTCCTTGACCTCGGACCTGATCGGCTTGGTTTGGTGATCGGGGACATTTCAGGCAAAGGAATCGCCGCTGCTCTGTTGATGGCTAACCTGCAGGCCAATCTGCGGAGTCTTTGTGCGATTGCTTTGGATCAGCCGGAGCGCCTGCTCCGTTCGGTGAACCAGCTCTTTTGCGAGAACACGGGAGACAACGCGTACGCCACGCTCTTCTTTGCCGAGTACGACGACGTAGAGCGTCGCATGCGCTACGCCAATTGCGGGCACCTGTCAGCGCTTCTGCTGCGCAGCGACAATACGCTTGAACGTCTCGATTCAACCTCCACGGTGCTAGGGATCTTTAAAGAATGGGATTGTGCGATCGGCGAGCGGCAGTTATACGCCGGAGACACGCTGGCGCTTTACACTGATGGCATTACCGAGTCCTTCAACCAAGCGGAAGAGGAATATGGAGAACAACGCCTGATTGAATCGCTGCGGCGACACACCGAGTTAGGCTCGCGAGAATTGCTCGCATCAATAGTCGGTGACGTTCGCCAGTTCAGTCCTTGCGAGCAGCACGACGACATCACGCTGATTGTCGCCAAGTGCATCGCGAGCTAGCCCTCAACGCTCCCGCTAACAGAACCTGCAGGCGACACACCGCGCCTTTTGATCTCTTGCTCGAGACGACGCGCCATCACACTGTGCTTTCTTCCGTACCCGAAATAGATCGCGAATCCTATGAGCAGCCAAACAAGCAATCGCAACCAGTTCTCCGCCGGAAGTGAAAACATCAGCAACAGGCAAATCGCGATTCCAAGTATGGGCACAGCCGGAACAAGCGGCGCCCGAAAGGGCCGCTCGGCATCGGGATGAGTGCGTCGAATGATAAGCACCGCCGAACACACAATCACAAACGCGAGCAGCGTCCCAATATTGACCAGCGTCAGCAGCACGTCAATCGGAAGCAGCGCCGCGGTTGTGCCGACGAAGATTCCTGTGACGATCGTCGACTTCCACGGAGTTCGAAATCGTTGGTGGACCGCGGCAAAGAATTTCTCCGGAAGCAAGCCATCCCGCGCCATCGCAAGCAGTATGCGGGCCTGGCTCAACATTGAAACCAACACTACGGACGTGATCCCCGCGACAGC
>DATFWM010000056.1:0-4212 GCA_035259295.1 Blastocatellia bacterium
GGGAGGCGGCTCGCTATTCGATTGAAAGGTGGTGGCTCTATTTGGCGGCGCTCTTGGTGGTTGGGCTGTCGTTTGCCTTACCTCTGTTTTTATGGGCACGTGAGTGGCACCTGGAGTCAATAGCCCGAGCGGCCAAACCTACATCAAGTCCTTCGAGTAGCGCTTAGTCTTGTTAGCGTGCCTCGCCGCTGGAGCGACCGCGAATCATAAGAAAGTTCTTTTCCTTGAGCGTCTGGTATGAGAGTCGAAGGTAACCGAGCCCTCTGGAGAGCGGAGAGTCGAGGCATCGACCTTCTCGACATCACCATCGGTGAGCTGTTCGATCGCCAATGCGAGGCCAATGCCGATAAAGAGGCACTAGTCTACAACTACCGTGAGATCGGACTCGACCTTAGGCTGACCTATCGACAATATCAAAAGGAAGTCAATCGATTAGCGAAGGGATTGCTCGCGCTTGGGATCGAGAAAGGCGAGCACGTTGCCGTCTGGGCGACGAATGTTCCAGAGTGGGTGCTACTTGAGATCGCTCTCGCCAAGATCGGAGCGGTACTCGTAACGGTCAACACGAACTACCGCCCAGCCGAAATTGAATACGTGCTGCGGCAGGGCGACGTAACCACGCTGTTCATGATCGAGGAGTTTCGCGGCAACTCATATGTCGAATCGATGTATCGCATCGCGCCGGAGTTGAGGGATCTCACCGACCCGGTCCGAACTCGCCTTCAATCTTCAAGCTTACGCGAGCTAAAGCGAGTGATCTTGATCGCGAACGAATCGATGCCTGGTATGATGCCCTACTCTGAAGTCGCGCGGCTTAGCGAATCCGTCGCGGACCGGGCTCTCTCGAAGCGACAGTCAAGCCTAGATCCACACGACGTGATTCAGATGCAGTACACCAGCGGGACGACCGGATTTCCAAAAGGAGTGATGCTGACCCACTACGGCATAATCAATCAGGCACACGTTTCATGCCTGATTGGAAACCTCGGGCCGGATGAGCGTTACGTCACGGCGATGCCGTTCTTCCACATTGCCGGGTCGCTTGGCGCGATAATGTTCGGAGTCTATCTCGGCTGCACGCTGATACCTCTCATTCATTTCGATCCCCTAAAAGAGCTCGAGTTGTTCCACAAAGAGAAAGCCACCTTCTCGTTCAACGTCCCGACAATGTTGGTTGCGATGCTGAATCATCCGCGCTTTGTCGCGGGAGAGTTCGATCTCTCATCGCTGCGAGAAATCACCACCGGCGCAACGCCCGTTCCGGTCGTGTTGATGGAAGAGGTGAAAGAGAAGATGGGCGCGGACTGCACGATCGTTTACGGACTGACTGAATCCACCGGCTCGGTAACCGAGACTATTCAGACCGACAGCTTCGAGCTGAAGTCTTCGACCGTGGGCGTTCCGCATCCGCATATGGAGATCAAGATCGCAGATCCTCTGACGGGCGAGCCGGTCGCGTTTGGCGAATCCGGCGAACTGATGGCGCGCGGCTTCCTGGTGATGAAGGGCTACTACAATATGCCGGATAAGACTGCCGAAACAATTGATGCCGATCGTTGGCTTCACACCGGCGACCTCGCGACGATGAACGCACAAGGCTACATCAACATCGTGGGGCGCGTTAAGGACATGATCATTCGCGGTGGCGAGAATATCTATCCCGCGGAGATTGAAGAGTTCCTGATGCGGCACCCGAAGATTGCCGAGGCTCAGGTGGTCGGCGTGCCCGACAGCTATATGGGGGAACAAGTCGCAGCGGTCTTGCGAGTGAAGCCCGGAGAGATTGAAAGGGAAGAAGCGATACGGGAATACTGTCGCGACGGCATCAGCAGACACAAGGTTCCAAAGTACATCAAGTTTGTGGGATCCTTTCCGCTGACCGCGAGTGGCAAAGTGAAAAAGTTCGAGCTGCGGGAACAGCTCATCGAGGAACTCGGGCTGAAAGAAGTTTCTACGCCGAAGATGGCTTAAGTTTCAGCCAGATTGCAAGCCATTCGGCGGTCGAAAGTGGCTGGAGCCTCTTCGAGGCGCTGATTTTGCGAAGGGCTAGCTTTGTTTTGCAGGTTTAGCGCCCGCTGGCGTCCCGATAGACGCGCGGCGTAACTCCGGTTACTGATTTGAACATCTTCGTGAAATGGCTCTGGCTTTGATAACCGACCTGAGCAGCAATGTCGCCGATCGAGAGCGCCGTCTCCGCTAGCAGCTTGCGGGCGCGCTCGAGACGCACGTTCGAAAGATACAGGTGCGGGGTAACGCCGGTTATCCGCTTGAACAGTCTGGCGAAGTGGTATTCTGACAGATAGGCAGCCGCAGCGATTTCCTCCAGCGCGATCTCACGTCCAAAGTTGTCGTGCATGAACTCGATGGCCCGGCGCAGGCGGCGGTCCACGGGGCCCGCGCGCGACAACTCGATGTGATCTGACTTTCGTACGGTAAGATGATGTCGCAGAAGCTGAATTCCAAGCTGCCTGATCAGCGTGTCGAGCATTGCTGCGTGGCCTAACTGTTCATCAGACATTTCGCCGGCGATGGCGCGCGCCATCCGCACGATGTCGATGTCGCTTATGACGCTTGTGCGAAACGCAACGTCGCCAGTCGCGCGCGTAAGGCCGATGTCCGCAACCAACTCGTTCACCAAAACCGGGCTCAACCCAATTGAAACAAATTCGACTTCCGCCCCGCGCGCCGAGTGTGTCTGCCCGACATTGGTCAGAGCGGTCTCTCCGGCCGACAGCTCTAAGACATTCTCGCCGATCGTAACCACCATCTCTCCGGCGAGAACCGCCGTTAGGGTAAAAGCTGAGTGGGAGTGCGTTTGAAATTCGCAGAAGGTTGTCGCGGTATGGCGCGCCGTGAAATTGGGCCGCGAGATAAATCTCTGAGTTTCCTGATGGGCAAAAGGCAGCGAGACAACTTCGCCTCCTTCGTCGATTGTAATGGTGCTATCCATCGTCTTTTTGAGCGTCTCCATAACGCAGGACTTGCGAATCAACTAGTTGACGGAGTCGGTTGGGATAGTTTGTCATGATAGCATCCGCTCCAGCGGCTTTGGCCCGCCACATAAAACGTACGCGGTTTATGGTCCAAACTGAAACGGAAAATCCGTGCTTGTGCAAGGCCTCGACCGTTCGTGCTGTCGCCAAACCATACGGAAGCGCGACTTCGTCCGCCCCGTTGCTCTCAGCGGAGCTTATGATCGAACCGATCGAAAGCAGCCGGCCCCACTTCGGCGGAAATATGGCAGCGGTTCGCAGGTCGGGCGCGATCTCCTTCGCGTGGCGAACAACAGCGTGGTCGAAGGAGAGCAACGTAACCAAATGATCGAGTCGCGCCGCTCGCACCGATGAGACGACCGAGCCGAGTAAAGCTTGTCTGTTTGCCCGAGTGACTTTCAATTCGATGTAGATCCGCTTCAGCCGGGCCGGCCCCAACAGCGACAGAGCCTCTTCCAACTCCGGTAGCGGCTCGCCTACGAAACTCGACGGACCATGGTCGATGTCGGCTACGATTTGTTTAAGCCTTGCCCGAACGCGGGGACGCAGCATCAACCGGCGCTCGAACCAACTTCCCGCGTCGAGCCGCTGAAGTTGCTCGAGTGTGAGGCGCGATACCAGGCCGGCTCCGTCCGTTGTTCGATTAACACGCCTGTCGTGCATCAGGACTGGATGCCCGTCGGCTGAAAGTTGAACGTCCATCTCTATTCCATCGGCGCCGAGCGCTATGGCGAGCCTGAAAGCAACCAGCGTGTTCTCAGGCGCCAACCCTGAGGCGCCGCGATGCGCGATGACGAGCGGCCGGCAGTCGGGCGATGGTGTTTTCACGGTTAAACTACAGATCATAAAAGTCGATTGCGGCGCAGGCAACTGGCCTAGAGACTGACGTGCGAAAAGAGGACTTACTTGGTTGAAGCTCTAGCTTTTGCGTTCGTCGATTTTTGGGCTTTCTGGCAATCGGCGCAGAGGCCGAAGATTCGATGGCTGTGGTGTAGCGATTTGAACCGATAACGCCGAACGATCTCATCTTGCAGTCTTTCAATCTGCTCGCTGTAGAACTCGATCAACGCGCCACAGCCGGTGCATATCAAGTGATCGTGATGCGTGTGCTTGTAGTGGTGCTCATACAGCATTCGCCCGTCGTGAAACTCGAGCTCGCGAGCCAGGCCGCACTCTTTAAGCAGCTTCAAGGTTCGATACACTGTTGTGAACCCGACCG
>DATFWM010000057.1:0-4441 GCA_035259295.1 Blastocatellia bacterium
TATTGGTTACGTTCGGGTGCGGGGACGCCACGGGCGCATGCGCTGGCGGCGAGTAGTCGCCGCGAGCACTCATGGCGTTGGCGTGCATAATTTTCTCAGCGACTCGTGGGCTCAGCCTCGAGACTCGACAGCAAAAACCTCTAGCGGGGGTGAACCGGTCACAGCAACGAATTCCTCTGCAATCGCCGTCAAGTCCAAGCCGGGAGTTGACCTCGCGGCGCCGATAAACGGGGATGCAACACGCCCGCGACTCGCGGGCGCCGTCGGGCTCGAGCAGGTTCCGGTCAACCCGCTCGTCGCGGCTTATGCCGACAGCCTCGCGGCGTTCGGCTTCAGCGCCGAGAACCAGGGGTTCATCGTTTCGACTCTGAAAGGCGAGGTGCTTGCCGAGCACAACGCCGACCGATTGTTCAATCCCGCATCAGTAACGAAGATCGCAACGTCACTGACCGCGATATCGCGACTCGGACCTGATTTCAAATTCCGAACTTCTTTATACACCGACGGCACGCTCGATCCGTCGACGGGCATTTTGCACGGATCGCTGTACGTGATAGGCAGCGGCGACCCGGCGCTCTTCTACGAGAACGCGATGATGATCGCTGATAAGCTGAATCGCAGCGGCATCCGCGAAGTCGACGGCAACCTGGTGGTGCTCGGACAGTTTTACTTCAACTTCGCCGCGAACCGCGAGTCATCGGCGAAAGCCTTCCGCGCTGCGCTGACGCCTGAAACCTGGAACGCGCAGGCGAAGGCTTCCTACACGCGGTTCCTTGCTATCCGGGCGGCCGAGGATCATATGGGCGACGCGGCTAATGCGAACCAAGCTCCTGCGCCTTCGGGACCTCCTTCGCTGAAGATTACCGGGAAAACGATCACCGATCCCGCAGTCAACACATCAAAGCTCGCGCCGCTGGCCGTGCACACCTCGCTTCCGCTGGTACGAACGTTGAAGGCGCTGAATGATTTTTCAAATAATTGGATGGCAACTGTGATCGGCAATCTCGTCGGCGGGCCGGACGCGGTCGAGCGGTTTCTGAAAATGGAGCTGGGCTTTAAGGAAGACGAAGTCCGTTTTGCAACCTCTTCGGGACTTGGCAACAACTACATCTCGCCGCGCGGCACGGTCAATATGCTGCGCAAGTTGATCACCTATCTTGAAGGTAAGGGCCTTGGTCTTGAAGACATACTGCCGATCGCCGGAGTCGACGCGGGAACACTCGAGAAGCGGTTCAACGACGCGTTCCGGGGATCGGTCGTGGGAAAGACCGGAACGCTAAGCAGCGTCAGCGCATTGGCCGGAGTCGCGTACACTCGCGGAAGAGGTCCGCTGCTTTTTGTCATCTACAACCACGGTGGTTCGGCTCACCGTTTCCGCGCTGCTCAAGACGAGACGATAAAGAAGCTAATCACGCTTTATGGCGGACCGGCGCCGGTTCGTTACACGACAGCGAACGGCGAGCGTGTTTCTCAGCGACTGACTGAACAAGCCGCGGGCTCGCGTGGCTCGTCCAACCAAAGGTGAATCGCTTATGTCCCGCACTGAATTGTCGAAATCACAGAAGGCGTTGCTTGCGTGGAGCGCGGGGTTTCTGCTCCTCGCCGAAGCGGTGAAACGACTGCGCATTGAAGGCAGGGCCGCAACGATTGTAGGGCTAATCGAGCTCCTTCTTGCGATCGCTACGGGCGTAGCCTTCGGGTGGGCGACAACCGCCAATAGCGAGTAACCGTTGGTCTTCCCTTTCTATTCGTCCACTGCAACTACCGTCCGCTGAGGCTCGATGGTATCATCGGGCTTCAGCGATGCGTATACAAGACCTGAAAGTTGGATTGATTGGCGGCACTGGCGACGAAGGCCGCGGGCTCGCCCTGAGATTCGCAATCGCAGGAGCGCAAGTTACAATCGGATCACGGTCGACCGAACGCGCTAAGGCAACCGCAGATGAGTTGAATCAACTTCTCGAAGCTCGCAGCACTCAATCAACCTGGCAGCGCATCCGACACGCGGGAAACCGGGACGCCATCGCCGGCTCAGAGATTGTTTTATTGACCGTACCCTTCAAGCACGCGGCGTCGACGCTCGATACTCACCGCGACGACTTTCAATCCGACTCAATTTTAGTTGACATAACCGTGCCGGTCTCGTTCGAGCAAGGCCGGGCAAGTCACGTCGAGTTGCCCGAAGGCTCGGCGAGCGAACACCTCAAGGCGCGGTTGCCGGAAAATGTTGCGCTGGTGGCGGCATTCAAGACCGAGCCCGCACACCTGCTCGCCGAAATCGACGAGCCGCTCGACTGCGATTCATTCGTTGCGAGCGATTCAAAAGAAGCGAAGGCGCGAGTGATCGAGGCTATAGGTTTCATCGAGGGCCTGCGAGCAGTCGACGCAGGAGCGCTTGAGAGCGCGCGAGTTCTCGAGCGGATGACGGTGCTTGCGATCGGCATCAATCGTCGTTACAAGATCAAGACCGCGCGTTATCGCGTGGTGGGATTGTAGCTTTGCGTCTTTGCGAGACTTTGCGGCTTTGCGCGAAACACGATACGAAATTCGACACTTGTTTCGCGCAAAGCCGCTAGGACCCGCAGAGACGCAGAGACAACAAAATGAAAATTACCGCATTGGCCGGCGGGATCGGGGCTTCGAAACTGCTGTTGGGACTTGTCGCCGTGATGCCTCCCGAAGACATCAGCGTAATCGCCAATACCGGCGACGACGTCGAGTTATTCGGGCTGCGAATTTGCCCGGATATTGATACGGTCACCTACACGCTTGCCGGCGTCATCAACTTTAACATCGGCTGGGGGTTGAAGGGCGATACGTTCGAATGCCTGCGGTGGTTGGAACGCTACGGCGAGGCTTGCTGGTTCAACCTCGGCGATCGCGATCTTGCCACGCACATCTTCAGAAGCAGCAAGCTACGAAACGACCGCACGCTTACCGAAGTCACGGATCAAATTCGTCGCGCGCTCGGTGTTCGGTCGACAATAATACCGATGACCGACTCCTACACTCCAACGCGAGTGCTGACCGACGAAGGCGAGATGCACATTCAGGAGTATTTCGTGCGGCGGAGGTGCGAGCCGCGAGTTCGCAAGATCATCTACGACAATATCGAGTCTGTCGAGCCGCCAGCCGAGGTGCGCAACGCGATCCTGGAATCCGACGCAGTGATCGTTTGCCCCAGCAATCCGTTCATCAGCATCGGTCCGATCCTTGCAGTGCCCGGCGTTCGCGAAATGCTGCGCGAAACGCGAGCTCTGATTATCGCGATCACACCGATCGTCGGCGGGCGCGCGCTGAAGGGCCCAGCCGCTGAAATGCTGCGTGATCTGGGCCACGAAGTTTCGGCTCGCGCGATCGCCGCGATGTATCGGGACTTCGCCGACGTGTTCGTGCTTGACGAAGTGGACGCATCGATTGAGGCTGACATTGCATCACTGGGTATTCGAACGGTCGCGACCAATACAGTGATGAACACGGCGGAAGACAAGCGACAACTTGCCAAAGTGGCGCTCGATTGCGCATCAGTCGAATCGGTCGGGGGATGAGGCAAACGTCAACAGATCAACGCATGAGGACAATCGAATGTCGGAAGCAAAGAAGGAATTCATCAAGGCGGCTAAGTCGGGAAACATCGAGAAGGTCAGGGTCCTGCTCGCCGCAGACGCAGACTTGATTAACGCGCGCGACAAGGATGGGTCTACCGCATTGCACTGCGCCGTATGGAAAGGTCATGAAGCGATCGTCGCGTTGCTGTTGAAAGCCGGCTCGGACGTCAACGCCCACAATAGCAATGGTCATTGGGGAACCACGCCACTGCATGCGGCGGCGCACGCGAATCAGGCTCCAATCGCGCAACTACTGATCAACTACGGCGCCGACCTGAACGCGACTGATATGAGCGGCAAGACCCCGATGCACCACACCACTTTTCACAATGCGAAGGCGGTAGCCAAAATACTCCAGAGCCACGGAGCAGAGTGAGTCTTGAGGAAATGCTCCTCGAGTGTAGCTCGCTGATCTATGAACGCGCTGTTAATTCCAATCAAAGACCCAGCGAATGCGAAGTCTCGTCTAGCCAGTTTGCTGGCAGGTGACGAGCGACGACGGCTCGCGTGGGCGATGTTCGAAGACGTGAGCCGGGCAGTCGCAGGCGCCCGAAAACCCGGCAGAGTCGTGATGGTAACGAGCTACCAACCTGCGATCGAGCGCGCTCGCGCTTTGGGATGGGAAGTGCTCGTCGAAGAGTTCCAGGTCTCGGAGAGCGCGTCGGTCGATTGGGCGTCGCGAATACTCAGCGAGCGCAGATTCGACACGGTGATGAGACTTCCCGCTGACATTCCGCTTGTCCGAGCCGAAGATATCGACGCGCTGCTGTCGGTTGATCTCAACTCGCCCGGCGCGCTTCTTGTTCCGTCGAGGGACGGAACGGGAACGAATG
>DATFWM010000058.1:0-6510 GCA_035259295.1 Blastocatellia bacterium
TTAAGCCACTCCTGCACCTCTCCCACAAACAGAGATCAGAGGTCAGGAGTCAGAGATCAGTCGCGCGCGTGCTGACCTCTGACTTCTGACCTCGGGTTTTTCTGGCGGAGAGGGTGGGATTCGAACCCACGGTACCCTTGCGGGTACAACGGTTTTCGAGACCGCCCGATTCAACCGCTCTCGCACCTCTCCGCATGTTGTTCGGCTACCTGGGAGCGCAAGCGTCCCGCCTGCCTGAGTTCAAACCGGGCAACTTTGTTAACGATGCAGGCGAGACGCCTGCGCTCCCAGGAATTAACGTCTTTCGCGAAAAAACGATTGTAGCACCCGCCGACATTCGTCCTCAAGGATGCCGCCTTCCACGCTTACTTGATGATTCAGGAATTCCGTCGTGCAGATGCCGAAGTGCGTTTCGACGGCGCCTGCCTTCGGGTCCTTAGCTCCGTAAACAAGTCTGGCCACCCGGGCGTGCACAAGCGCACCCGCGCACATCGGGCAGGGTTCGATGGTCGAATAAACGGTGGCGCGATTGAGACGATAGTTGCCGATCGTCCGAGCCGCTTCGCGTAACGCCATGATTTCAGCGTGAGCGGTCGGGTCGCTCAGAGCGATAACGGCGTTCCGTCCGCTGCCGATGATGGCGCCGTCAAGAACGACCACCGCGCCGACCGGCACTTCCCCCTCTTGGGCTGAACTGTCGGCCTCGGTAAGGGCCGCTCGCATGAACTGTTCGTGCGTGGTTTGCACTCTTCCGTTCTTCTAGTCGATCTTAGCCACGCCGCCGCCGGGCGCTGGAAAACGCGTGAAAACGGCCGGGTCATGACCGGGAATAATCAACCGCGGATTTGATGCCAATTGCTTCATCCGCTCCTGGGCCTTCAGGTTTGAAGCGGCGTCCCACGTCTGGGCTATAGCCGCATGCTTGTCGAGATTCTCGTAGAGATAAAGATTGTCCGACGCGATGACCGCCGTCCCAGACCTGGTGTTCACCGTCACGAACTGTGAAGCGTAGGTGTGACGCCCACCGGTGTAGACTCTGATTCCGTCGATTGCCTCTTGATCGTCACCTTTGACTAATCGCACTCGACCTTGAGTATTGAGACTCACCAACACCAACACGTCTTCGGCGTCGACCCCGCCGTGAGAGCCGCCCGGCTGCCACGCTTCGCCGGTGTAATAGGCGTACTCGTCCTGCTGAATCCACACCCGAGCTTTCGGGAACAAGTCCATCCCATCAGCGTGGTCCCAATGCATGTGAGTGATAATCAGATCGTTGATGTCCTCGGGCTTGAGTCCGACTTTCGAGATTGCCTCTGAAGGCTTGACAAAATCCTTGACCTTCCACTGCCTAAAAAACTTGTCGCGATAGAAGCCCGAGTCCACAAGAATGTTCGCGCCGTTTGACCCTTTCAGCAGCCACACCATCATCTGGATGTCAAGTTTCCGCGTGCGATCCGCGCCTGCAACAAGGCTGGCGACTGGAAAGTCAGGAATAACAGCGTAGCTGATCGCGTAGACTTTATAAGTCGGTGTTGAAGTTCTCTGCTGTCCGAATACCTGCGAGAGCAGCATGAGAAGTAAGATAGCAAGAATTATTTTCTGCATGTTATCCTCGGTTATTCATCCGCTCAATCTCGACTTCAGCATTGAAGTCCGGAATCCCGCATTCGGGATCCAACGCGCCGCGTTGAATCAAAACATTTCCCTCGGGCCAATGTACTTGAACATTCCCTGTTGCGATTGGCGCGATTCGGCAACGCGCTTTCAGTCGACCGACGGCGCTGGTTATCGTAAGCTGATCGCCGTCCGAGAGTCCCAGTCTCTCCGCGTCTTCGCTGCTCATCAGCACGTCATCGCGACGCGCGCCGGTGAGAGGATCGCAATCCTGGCTGACCATGCTGTTGAATTGTTTGCCTCGCCGCGTCGAGAGTCGAAGTTTAGTAGTTGTGATTGGCTTAGAGATCTCAATCACAGAGAATCTGGCACGTCCGTCAGGCGTTGGAAACTGAATCACTGAACTCCCATCTTCATTTTGTTTTTCGCATAAACGCTCGCCGCCCCACTGAACCTGATCGCCTGCTTTGCGCAAAAGCTGAAAGCCTTCCTAAGCCGGAACCGCTCGCGCAATCTCGTCACGGATGGCTTGTGCGTCGTCGAAGTGGATGAGATGAGCGAGATCGGGGCGAGCGTGTTCGGCGATCCGCATCGGGATCTCCCACTCAGCACGTGACTCGCCGATTCGACGGCCGGGAATCTCGGGGCTGAAGAGTATCCGCCGTTCGGTCGTAGTCTCAGTTCCGCCGCCTCGCTGCTCGTAGCGAGTCTGCGCGGGAAGCAATACAACTGTGTCACGAGGCTCGATCATCATCTGCTGACTGAGAACGATGTCCTGATGCACGCGCAGCGGGATTCGCTCGACAGCCTGGCGCACGTAGCAAGGCTCCGGTAGCGTCTCGAGAAAATTGCCGCCGATTTGATACAGCACATCAAGCTCACCCTCGTACCCCGCGTCGATCATCTCGACGGCGTTTATTCCACGCCAGCACGGAACTTCGAACGCCCACGCCTCGGAGAACTGCTTGGCGCTGGCTTCGTCGATTGCGACGCCGCCAGGAAATTGATTTGGGATCGCGCCGACTTCTGCGCCGCCTTGTACGCCCGAATGTCCGCGAATCGCCATCAGCCCGCATCTCTGGCGACCAACAAAGCCGCGCGTCAAAGCAAGATCGATGATGGCTCGCACGCTTGACGCCGCGTCGCGATGTTGCGTGATCCCCATAGACCACACGAACACGGCGGTCTTTGCGCCGGCGATCATTTGAGCGAATCGCAACATCTCGCCGCGTGTTGACCCTGATGCCGATTCGAGCAATGCCCAGGAACTGGCTCCCAGAGCCTGTTTCAAGTCATCGAAGCCGGCGGTCCTTTTGACGATGAAAGCTTCATCAGTCCAACCTTGATCAATCAAATGCTTGATGACTCCAGCAATGAACGCCTTATCGCTACCGGTGTTAATCTGAAAGAACGCATCCGCGATGCGGGTACCGAATAGCGCGCTTTCCGCAACCGATGGAACCCAGTAGCGCTCGAGCCCCGGTTCGCGATACGGGTTGATTACGACGACGCGCGTGCCCAGCTTCTTAGCGTGATAGATATACTTAATTGTGACCGGTTGGTTGTTGGGCGTGTTGCTTCCGAACAGGACCAAGAGATCGGTTCCAATCCAGTCCTTGTAAGAACAAGTCGAAGCGGCGACTCCGAGCGCTTGCTTAAGCGCGACGGTCGATGGGGCATGGCAGATGCGCGACGAGTTGTCGATGTTGTTCGTGCCAATGAATCGGGCAGCTTTCTGTGTGACGTAATATGTTTCGTTCGTGAGGCCTCGCGAAGTGAGATAGAACGCAATTCGCCGCGGATCGGTATTAGTCAGCCGCGCTGCGATGACATCAATCGCTTCATCCCACGCCACGCGAGTGAAGCCTCGCTCGCCTCGGCGTCTGATCATCGGATACGGGAGCCGTCCAAGCTCTCGCAACTGGGCAGCAGACATCCGAGCGAGCTTGTAAGCATCGCCGAGGAGTTTCACGTCTAGCGCAGGCATTGTGTTCAGGCGCAGCAGATCGAGCCGGACCATGCACAGATGGACGCCATCCATCGTGAAGTCGCGCAGTCCAGTCGTTCCAAGCGCGCAGCCGTCGCACACTCCACGAGTCAGAATGCGCCAGGCAAATGGAAGCTCAGATTTGTTTCGCCAGATGGTCTTTGCGATCTCGGCGTAGTGATTAGGCTTCACATGACCGATGCCATTCGGGATCAGACTCACCCAGGTCTTTGTATTCCAGCCGGACTTGGTCACGAGAGGATTTCATAGAATCGTGAGTCGAAAAGCAAGTCGGCTTCGCGGTAGTTGACGCAATGCGGTGAATGCCTTCAATCAGATTGACCTAATTGCAGTGCAACGACGAGAGAACGAAAGAAGGCCGAATCGCGTTTACACCCGTTGCGCCAACGGTTTGAGCGAGACAACTCGCTGACCCGACGCGTGGCATCGAGCTTGCCAAGGTGAGTTGTGAACGAGCGACACTCGCTAGCCTAGAGATAGGCATCATGGCAACCCTTTCCTCCGGCCCGCCTCGCGGCGGGCCCTTTTTTTTCAAATGCTTCTGGTTGTGTGCCGGGCGGATTTGCGGGACAATCATCGATGTCCGACAAACTTCAGTTTGGCGTTTCTCAGGAGAGCTTATGATTCGAATAGGAGGAATCCTCACTACTGTTCTGTTGTCTCTTGCTCTCGGCGGCATCGAGCCACGGATTGCCTCGGCCGATTCGCCACATGATCTGGAACAGGCCACCGGCGCAAGCGAATACGACAACCTCGAAGCAGTCCTGGACACCTCGCTAGGCCAGATCGTAATCGAGTTCTTTCCAAAGGAAGCGCCGCGTCACGTGGAATATTTCGTCAAACACGCGCGTAGCGGAGCTTACGAAGGTACGACATTTCATCGATTTGTGAA
The DNA here is from genome assembly GCA_035259295.1 of Blastocatellia bacterium. Classification (GTDB taxonomy): domain Bacteria; phylum Acidobacteriota; class Blastocatellia; order UBA7656; family UBA7656; genus Onstottus_A. Next base: position 4,515 of record DATFWM010000058.1, read on the forward strand.
ATACGCTTTGATACAAGGCGGCGATCCGCTGTCGAGGAACCCTCGCGACCGCGCTCGATACGGAACGGGCGGGTTGAACGTCGGGCTTCCGGATGAAGTGAATAAGAACAAGCACGTCGCAGGCGCGGTCGCTTCAGTACTGCAAGCGGTGAGTGCCGGTTCTACCGACGTTAAGCCGGGCACTTCCGGCGCGCAGTTCTTTATCGTGCTGAACGCCGGCTCAGCACAGGCAAATCTCGACCGCGCGTTCACAGTGTTCGGCAAAGTCGTGGAAGGCATGGACGTCGTGACCAGAATTTCGACGTCGGCCGCAAGCACTGCGGGAGTCGCGGCCGAGCGGATCGAAATCACCAAGGTTACGATTCGCGAGAAGTCGCCAAACGCCGATCAAATGAAGACGATGCGGGCGGCGATTGAGACGTCGCTCGGCAATTTAAAGCTTCAACTACTTCCCGAGTCGGCGCCCAACACGGCACGTTCTTTTGTTCGCTGCGCGCGGGCTGGCTTATATGACGGGACGACTTTCTTTCGCGTTTCGCAGAACTATTTTATGGAACTTGGCTACCTCGGCGACTGGCCTCAGGACAGCCCGAACCGAAAACGAATATTCAGCACGTGGCCCATTGCAGCGGAGAAGAGTGATGTGAAACAGGAGCGCGGGACCGTCTCAATGCGTCAAAATCCGGACGGAACGACGAGTTGGTACTTCTTCATCATCTCGAAGGAGAACCCGGCGCTCGACGGGAAGCACGTTCCCTTCGCGAAGGTGGTCGAGGGACTGGATGTTTTGGACAAGATCGCTGAAGCGGAAGTCGAGGGAGATAAGCCCAAGCAGCGAATCGAGATCAAAAAGATCACGGTGCAATAGGCTTCATTTCCAATCTCCATTTAACATTTTCCATTGTCTTAACGAAGCGTTCGAGACTAAGGGAATCTCAAGTGAGAAATGGAGGCCTGATGAGCAGGATGAATCAATCCCTGTTAGAATGAGTCCATGATTTTGGTAATCGACAACTACGATTCATTTACTTATAACCTGGTTCAGTTTCTGGGTGAGCTGGGCGCTGAGATGAAGGTCTACCGAAACGACGCGATAACCATCGAGCAAATGCGCGAGTTGCAACCCGAAAGAATGGTTATCTCGCCCGGACCCGGCGTGCCCAAAGACGCCGGCATAACGATAGCCGCGATCCGGGAGTTCGCCGGAAAGATTCCCATACTCGGCGTGTGCCTCGGCAATCAAGCGATCGGCGAGGCATTTGGCGGTCGCGTATCGCGCGCGCCCTACTTGATGCACGGGAAAACGAGTGAAATATGTCACGACTCGGCAACGATTTTTCGCGGATTGCCCTACAGGTTTAAGGCGACTCGTTATCACTCGCTGATAGTCGAGAAGGATGGCTTGCCAGACTCGCTTGAAGTCTCTGCCACCACGCCTGACGGGTTGATTATGGGTTTGAGACATCGCGAGTATCCGGTCGAAGGAGTCCAGTTTCATCCGGAATCGGTGATGACCGACCATGGGAAAAAGCTCCTGAAGAATTTTTTGAATCTTTAAGATGTTGGGCACGACAAAGCTCAGTGGAGTGCGGGCGGCTGGCGGCATTCTCGATCGTATCGTCGAGGCGAAGGGGAGACTGCTGGAAGAGGCTAAGCGCCGCGCGCCGATTGACCGGTTGGCCACGTCCGCGACCAGCCTGACCTCAAGCCGTGAGCCCAACTCGCTTACTCGAACGCTCTCTCGCAGTAACACGATCAACATCATCGGCGACATCAAACACCGCTCGCCTTCGAAAGGAATTATTTGCCCTGACTTCGACCCGGTGCGCATCGCCGAGAGCTATTCCGACGCCGGCGCGGCTGCGTTGTCTGTGCTAACAGAAGAGGATTTCTTCGGCGGTTCGCTCGATCATCTGCGAGCGATTCACCAAGTTGTAACTTTGCCGTTGCTAAGAAAGGACTTCATCTTCGATGAGTACCAGGTTTACGAATCGGT
>DATFWM010000059.1:0-2522 GCA_035259295.1 Blastocatellia bacterium
CCACATCGCCTTCTTTGAGTTTCTGTGGCGCGATCGTTCCGTGAGGTGAAGCCGAATGCTCGGCATACAACACCAGCGCCCCACCGCGAGCGCCCATTTCCTGGTGAGCGGCGCCGATCTTGCCGCCGAGTTCGGTTTGAGTCATTCCCGGACGCAACGACTTCAGCGCGATCTCGAACGCCTTGAGTGTTATTTGGTTTGCTAGCCGCATCAGTTCAATCTCGTGCGCGGATTTGACGCGGCGACAGCGTGCAGTGACGGGGTCCGCACTCACGACCTTTAGAGAAGGGGCGGCCTTCGCTACTCCATCCGCGAACGCAAAGCGCACCGTCTCCTCAATGCCGATAGTTCCCGAAACGACGCCGCGATCTTTCAGAATTGCGGCAACGACTTTGTAAGGACTCTCATCCTCCTGCCAGATCCTTATGTCGTCACCGAACTTGATCTGCTCGCGCGCCCTCCCCTCTTCAAATGCCGGCGTCACCCAGGCGATTCCGCCTCGCGCGGGCAACACCATCGCAAACAACCGCTCGCTTATGCCCCACTGAGTTCCGGCGAAATACTGCAGGCTGGTGCCGCCGGTGAGAAGGATTGCATTGATGCCCGCTTCGACCATGTAGCGAACAGCGTTCTCCTGACGCAGGAGAAACTCGTCGCGAGTAATCGGCCGGGCCTGCTTCGCGTTTGGCGTCACGAGCGCATCCTGGTCATCAGCCAAAGCGAGCTTCTCTGATGCAAATGCAGCGGCCGACGCTGCGCTCAGCTTCAGGAAATCCCTGCGATCGATGCTCATCGTCTCTGTTCCTTTTCAGTTTGCCTTCGCTTGCTTCAAATAATCCTGAGCCTCGCGAACTTCGGGAAGACCCTCGTCTGCGTTCTGCCACTGCCGGGAGAACTTCGAATAGAACTCGGAGGCCGCTTTCAAGTCACCGGCTTTTGCGGCCGATCTGGCGGCGCCCAGCAACGAGCGTGCTCGATTTGGTTGCCGCAGAAGCGCCGTCGCAAACTCGGCCGACGCTTCTTTTGGCCGGTTAGCTTTGAGCAGAATTTCGCCAAACAGCTCGTGTGATGGTTTGATCAGTCCCGGCGGTCCTGACGGCGGCGCAAGATCTTCCTCGAGCGCGGTGGCCTGTTTCATGGCAGAGATCGCTTCCTCATAGTTCCCTTTGGAAGCGGCGGCGACCGCGGCGATTTCCTTCTGACGAATCTCGAGCATCTTTTTCGGCTGACCCGCGTAGCCCTCTGCGACTGGTCCCGCAAGCGCGCGGAGCACCGCGATGGCGGCATCCGCATCGTTGCTGCCCTTGACCGCGGCAGCAAGCCCGCGAACAAAGACGGGTTGAATTTGACTGGCACTCGACTGACGGACAGTGGCGGACTGCCCAGGCTGAGTCGCACCGTGCGACATCCCTCCGCTCGACGCTTCGCTCGATCCCGCGGGGAGGAGTTTGGCAATGAGATCCCATTGCTCGGTCTCCACCACGAACGTCGCGGCCATGTTCGCCCAGTTATTGGCGTAATAGTTGGGACGCAATTTATCGTCGCTGGTAGACTCCGCCATTGTCTTTTGCATAATCGTGAGCAGGTCGTTTGCTTTGCCGTATCGCCCCTGTTGCAGGTAGACGTAAAGCAGCCAATGAAGACTGTGGTAATCGCGCAGGCTGATGGACAAATTTTTTCGCTTTACCCAGGCGTCGGAGGTTGCCCACGAAGACTCATTCGACTTGGCCGCTTCGGGCCACATCCCGAGTTGAAGAAAAATATGAGAGGGCATGTGACGGGCGTGGTGAGCCTCGGGGGCGATCTCGGCGTAACGATATGCCGCGGGCAAGGCCAGTATCGCGTGATCGGGATCGTCAAACGCGTGAATGATGTAGTGCGCAGCGCCCGGATGATTTGGGTTCTTGCGGTAGACTTCGAGCGCGATTGCGCCAGCCAGGGCCTGGCGGCGGTAACCTCTGTCTTCGGGACGCACGGTCCCAAGCAGCGAAAGCGCGTAGAAAGCGGCAGCCTCCATGTCGTCGGGATACTCGCGATAGATCTTTTCCATCGCGGCGCAGTAAGCCTGATCGCGTGCAAGCTTGTTGCCTTCGCCGTAGAGAAGCTTCACAGCATTGAGATAGGCGCGCTCGCGTTGGGTCAGCTTTGGAGCGTCCTTGATCTTCTCGATGACTTTTCGCGCGGCCTCGGTATCCTGCTCCGACCAGAGCGGGTGATTGAGCGACATTGCTTCGCCCCAGTAGCCCATCATGAAATCGGGTTCGACTTTCGTCGATTCGCGAAACGCCTCCAGCGCTTCTTCGAACCAGAACGAATGCAACGCGGCGAGTCCGCGCAGAAAATGAGCCTGAGCTTTTTCGGAGCCGCTGGTCGGGAAGGTCACGTTCCCAAGCTGCGATGTCTGCGCGCCCGCCGTGACTGTACCGACAATCCCGCCAGTTAAAATCAGAGCCGTCAACGCAACCAGATATTTGCGACGCATAATTCCACCTCCGTTGCGAGCGGATTCTAACCCCGTGACC
>DATFWM010000060.1:0-2686 GCA_035259295.1 Blastocatellia bacterium
CTCTCGTCGCTTCCTCACAACCGGCCTCCTCTTCGGAGCTTGGGAACGTTACTTCGAGTTAATCATAAGGGCAGAGATCCTGCCAAGGACCCGCAGTTAGCGGTTGTGCGGAACGGAGTGTTGCGCCGGCGACAACTTGTCCCGCCACCAAGGCTCGAAGACACTAAGCTGCACTAAGGATTGCTTTGTGCAGCTTCGTGTCATGGTGACTTGGTGGCGAGGCTTGTAGCGACGCACAATTCACTCGATACGCAGTTAAGGTGGAATTCCATTTCGGTACTGCAGGCGGTGCGCATGACTGCAAGGGTCTGAAGCGCATCCGTTCCTTACTTGCGAGTTGCGTCGCGACTAAATGTGTGGGCATCCTATTAACTGATGAGAACTCTACAGACTTCACTGTGCGTCGTGTTCGTGGCAATCGCTCTTTCATTCCCGCGACACGTCGCACAAACGTCTGACGCGAGTTCCGATGAACTCAAACCCGGTCAGGTAATCGAGCGAGTCGTCTGCAAGAATAGTCCCGAACAGACCTACGCTTTGTATCTACCGTCGAACTATTCAGCAAATCGACGGTGGCCGCTTGTTGCCGCGTTTGATCCGGGCGCGCGAGGCAAAGCCCCGGTCGAACGCTTCAAAGAAGCCGCCGAGCGCTACGGTTACATCGTGTGCGGCTCGAACAATTCGCGAAACGGACCGCTGGCGGTTTCGGGGGACGCCGCGAAAGCCATGCTGGGCGACATCTCTTCGAGATTTGCGATCGATGAGAAGCGCGTCTACCTCACAGGTTTTTCGGGCGGAGCTCGCGCTGCGACGGCGATCGCAGTCTGGCTCAAAGGTCAGGTCGCGGGAGTGATCGGATGCGGCGCGGGTCTGGCGCAGGGAATAGAGCCGACGCCCGCTTTGCCATTTGTGTTTTATGGAACGGTCGGGACCGAAGACTTCAATTATTCAGAGATGAAACAGCTCGACCGCGCCCTCGATTCCGCGCGTGTCACGCATCGAATAGAAGTTTTTGCTGGCGGTCACAGTTGGGCGCCGGTGGATGTTTGCGTTCGAGCGATTGAATGGATGGAGCTTCAGGCAATCAAGTCCGGTCTTCGTCCGCGAGACGATTCGTTCATCGATCGTCTGTTTATCGCTGCAAGGGAAAGCGCAACCGCGAAGGAGTCTGCTTCTCAACTCTACGATGCGTACACCGGCTACAGCCAAGTCGCTTCTGACTTCAAGGGCGTCAGGGACGTCGCCGAGTTTGAAAAGAAAGCTGCTCAGCTCAAGGATTCGAGGGCGGTCAAGCAGGCGATCAACAAAGAGCGAGACCAGGAGAACGAAGAACTGCAGCGAATGAAGGAGCTTTTCGGCTTACGCGCAAAGCTGCGTACCCAGGCAACGGCAGCTGCTCTCGGCGAGGGCGGAGCTTACGGTGGTGTAAACTCGCAGCCGGAAGCGGCCAACGATCCTCAGACCAGGCAAACGTTTCTTTCTGATCTCAAGCATATGCTTTCTGATCTGAAGCGCAAATCTGACGCAAAGGAAGCATCAACCGAGCGCGCATTTGCCCGGCGGGTGCTGAATCAATTCACGATCACGCTGTTCGAACAGTCGAGTTCGCTGATTCAAAGAAAGAGGTATGAACTTGCGGCTTCAAATCTCGCCATTGATGCCGAGATAATGCCTGATAACTGGCGAGTGCTGTACAACCTGGCCTGCGCACATGCACTTGCCGGCGACAAACGGCGCGCGATTGAGACATTAAACAGGGCAGTCCAAAAAGGCTTTGGGAACGTGAGTGAACTTGAAAACAATCGACAGCTGGATGCAATTCGGGAAGAGGCCGGATTCAAAAAGGTTATCGAAGGTTTGAAAGAAAAGAAGTAAGTCCGGCGACGTGCGACAACGTGGGAGCGAATCGCTTGCGTGCGTCTGCTCCCTCCGTCGTTGAGTGGCCAAGAAGGGTTCGTCTCTTACGTCGCCGAAGACAAATCCATCGCAAAGAATCCCCATCATATTCGTCTCTGTGCCCATTACTTGTTAGCCAGCGTCATCAAGTAAGACGGGCTCCTCTATCAACGCTTCCCGATAGCCTGAATTTCGTGATGCGCATAACCTTATCGGTGTTTCGCTTGATGCTGCTACTGTCGCGTATTAGTATTTGGGCTCCAGAATCGCCGCCAAGCGAGTATGTCGCTCGCTCGATTGATCCTCAACGAGGGCCCAATGGCATTAACACAACTGACGGGGCATGTACTCGACGAGAAATACCGCATCGAGAAAGAACTCGGCAAGGGCGGGATGGGTTCGGTCTACTCCGCAACTCATTTGGGAACCGATCGCCCGGTCGCCGTTAAAGTGATTGCTCCCCAGTTCATGCGCAATGAAGAGTTCGTAGAGCGCTTCAAACGCGAAGCCAAAGCCGCCGGGCGCTTGCACCACCCAAACGTAGTAAATGTAACTGATTTCGGATTCGCTCGCGTGGGAAATGACAGGGTCGCCTACCTGGTGATGGAGTTCCTGGAGGGCTGCACTCTCGCCGAAGTCCTCGCGGAAGAATCCCAACTGGCAATCCCGTGGGTTTGCGACATCATCGAGCAAACATGTTCGGCAGTTGATGCCGCCCACCGGCACGGGATCATCCATCGGGATCTCAAACCGGATAACATCTGGCTCGAGCCAAATCGGCGAGGCGGAT
>DATFWM010000061.1:0-3930 GCA_035259295.1 Blastocatellia bacterium
TAGTGGTCGCGGACGAGGCTTCGGGGGCTGGGCGGGCTCCTGAGCAGTCTGCTGCGCGAATGCACTCGCCCACATCATCGCCAATGTCAGCAACATTGTGATTGTTGCTCTCTTCATAGCATCCACCTACAAAGCGGACTACGGACTAACGTTACATCCCGCCGCACTCCGTAGGAGTGCAATGTTTGTAGTGACCGTTGCGTCCGGGCGCTCACTCCGTAGGAGTGAAATGTGCCGAGTTGATCCGCTGCATCCCCGAACACATTTAACGCCTCTGGAGTTATAGCCGTGTCGCGACCGCCTGACTACAAACATCAAATCCCTACGGGATTTTCTCTTTCCCTGTGCTCCCCGCGTTCCCCGTGGTTGTTTCCTTCTTCATGAACTCATCCAACGTCGGCGTGAAATCGTCCGCGATTCGCAACAATTCAGTCACGGCCACGCGGAATGAGTCGTAAGCCACGCCGTCCTCGGTCGTGAATGTGAACCTCGCTCCAATATCCCCTTGCCCATCGACGAAGAACGCCGCAAACGAACGGTGATTCGTCTCAAGCAAGCGTTGAAGCAGTTTCCCCCGATCAGTCGCCCGCTCGAGCGTAAAATATCGCCCCCGCAATCTGGGATAAACGGTCAGCACCAACGATTGCTCTTTGCGGATTTCGACGTAAAGATCGAGCCTTTCAGCGTGTTTGTTCTCGCTTCGTGGAACGACAAGCGCCGCAGAATTCTTCGGGTGGGGCACGTAACGCAGCCCCATCTTATCTAGGTATCCTCGCAGCGTCTGAGTGGTGATCGGCTGCTGCTGAGCGGCGTTCACAACGAGCCCAAGCATCGAACTCGTCAACAGCAAGATTGCAATTCGCTTCTTCTTCACTGTCTCAACTCCACGTCAAACCTACCATCGCAACTCTGCGATTTTCAACCAGCGCGTGGGTCAGTACCGCGAGCGGTAGCGAGCGTTAATGATGGAACCGATGCGCCCACGCTCGCTACCGCTCGCGGCACTGATTCACAACACGCTGAAGACATCCAGCGCGTACTGCACTCGTCCGAACGGCGCCGACACCTGCACCCCTTGAACTATGTCTCGTACTTCCTGCAGCGTCTCGCGAGCGATTGTTAATCCCTCCTCACGAGCCGCGTCCTTATCTGTGATGCGCTCCATGCGATTCAGTACCGACTTTGGCACGACCACGCCGGGCACTTCGTTAGCCAAAAACTCTGCGTTTCGATACGAGACCAGGGGCCAGATCCCCGAGATCACCGGTATACGGCAGTGCTCGATTCGCTTCAGAAAGTTTCTGAGCTGTTTGACATCAAAGGTCGGCTGAGTGATCGCAAACTCGGCGCCGGCTTCCACCTTCCACTCGAATCGCCGCAGCTCGTAGTCAAGATCAACCGCGCACGGGTTAACGCCTACGCCGATCAAGAACGCTGTGGGCGCGCCTATCGGGTTGCCGCCGATGTCCAACCCGTGATTCAGCCGATTCACCATGTTGACCAATCCAATCGAGTCGATGTCGAATACCGCCGTCGCTTCCGGGTAAGGTCCCATCTTCGGCGGGTCACCAGTGATGATCAAAAGATTCCTCAGACCAAGCCCCGCCGCGCCAAGCAAGTCGCTGGTCATGCCGAGCAGATTCCTGTCGCGACAGCAATAATGAATGACCGTCTCGATTCCGACTCTTTGTTCAATGAGCGTCGAGACCGCGAGCACTCCCATTCGCGACTGCGCGCGCGGTCCGTCGGGAACATTCACCGCATCGACCCCGGCTTCTTTCAGCAAGCGCACGCCTTCAAGCATCTTCGACGGATCGACGCCCTTGGGCGGAACTATCTCGACTGAGGTGACGAACTCGCCTTCGCAGATCTTCTTGGCGAAGCGTGAACGCTCGGCGCGCGGAACTACCTGAACGTCGGGCGGTTTCTCTTCGGGCACGAACACCCGGACCGTAGAGCGCCCAGGCGATAACGCGGCGACGGCGTTCGAGATTTGTTTTATGTGCTCGGGTGTCGTGCCGCAGCAACCGCCGACGAACTTCGCGCCGGCTTGAATCAAACGCTTCGCGTACTTGGCCATGTACTCGGGTGACGCCATGTAAAACATTCGCCCATCAACCTGCCGAGGCAATCCGCCATTAGGTTGAGCTGAGAGCTTGCGCCGGGTGACCAAGCGCATCTTCTCGAGGGCTTCAAGCATCGTCGCCGGTCCGACCGAACAATTCAGGCCAATAACGTCTGCGCCCCACTCGTCCAGTTGAGCGGTGAAAGTTTCAGGCGCGGTGCCGTAGCTTGTGTTGCCGTCCGTTTGAATGGTCATCTGGGCAACGACCGGCAGATCGCTGATCGATCGAATCCCCAGAAGCGCCTGCTCGATCTCTGCAACGTCCGAGAAGGTTTCAAGCACAAACAGATCGATGCCGCCTTCAAGAAGGGCTTCGGCTTGCTCGCGAAAGATCTCTCGCGCTTCTTCGGACGAAGTTGGCCCGTAAGGCTCGATTCGGATTCCGAGCGGCCCGATTGCTCCGGCGACGAATGCCCTTTCGCCCGCCGCCTCGCGAGCTATGCGAACGCCCGCGTGATTCATCTCGTACGCTTTGTCTTCGAGCCCATAGCCCGCGAGCTTCACACGGTTAGCGCCGTAGGTATTCGTCTCAATGACATCGGCCCCCGCCTTAACGTAATCACGCTGAACGCCGAGCACGAGATCGCGGCTCGAGAGATTCAACTCGTCGTAGCAGCGATTGATGTACACCCCGCGCGAATAGAGCATCGTCCCCATCGCGCCGTCGAAGACGTAGACTCGATCGTCTGTCACTGCGTTGCGAAAGTCTTTCATATATTGTCTTCGTAGCACAGACTTCAGTCTGTAACTCAGATCTATTAAATAGGACAGGCTGAAGCCTGTGCTACGTCCTAATAGCAAAAGCCCCGCGCTAAACTGCGCGGGGCTAATCCGGGCTGTTTAGCAGTTTTTTACGTGGAGCAATTTGCTTAAATCGCCACGATCAAATTGTCAACGGCGCTAGAATACACCTTGACACCGCGCGAGTCAATCGTTATTGCCAACCTGCTGTCGTCCCTTCCACAACGCAAAGCCCAACGCCATCCACACGCCAAGCGCCAGGTACTCGAATCGCCCGAAGCCGCCCGGGATCGATGGGACAACTTTGATCCCGATCAGCATTGCTGCTATCGCAGCGCCGCTATAACCGATCGCTTTCAATCGAAGCGTTGTCGCGATTCCACCCGCCCCGCTCACGAACGCGAGGCACGTCGCGAGCCATCCGACCGCAGAGGCCAACGAGCCTACTTCCGATATTGGAACCAACACGGCTTGTCCGAGAAAAGATGCGACGGCGGTAAAACAACCTGCAAACAGTATGGCGACCCTGGGAGTGCGAAACTGATCATCTACGCTGGCAAGGCGCGGATCGAGCAGCTTGCGACGGCCCATTGCAAACAGTAACCGCGTCGATGTGAGAAAGTTTCCGTTGAATATCTTCAGCAGCGAAAGCAGCACCGCGAACATAATCAACTGAACAAGCGCGCGCGATCCAAACGCTCGCTCGAACGCGACCGCCGTCGCGAATCGCTCTTTGGTCAGCGATTGCCACGGCTGAATCAACGTCACAACGGCGATGATCGTTACGTAAAAGAAGATGCCCGCGCCAAGCGCCATCAAGATCACCCGCACGAAGTGGCTAGATTGGAAATCGCTGGACGCTTCTTCCGAGCATTTCGGCGCGGCTTCAAAACCGGTCATGAAATACGGTACGATCTGAAGAACCACTAGCATTGAAACCAATCCGCCCAGCGCGCCTCTTGAGTCCGCAAAAGGCGGCTGCCAGTTCGCCGTCTCGCCGCGAAACAACCCAAGCGTCGCGAATACCGCGAAGATTGCCAGCAAGCCGAAAGTCGTCAGGTTCT